>JALZUH010000040.1 GCA_023301645.1 Akkermansiaceae bacterium | reverse complement strand
CTTAATGCAGAGCCAAAGGGAACCCCCTCTGAACTCGCCACACCACAAGCAATGACCATAGAAGCCACCACGCACAAACCAGTAAATATCTTCCCCTCCTCCTCGGTAAAGAAACGCCTCCAGCGACGACGAAAGAGCACCACCCAGATCAAGAAGCTAATACTACATATCACCATGAACAGGCTCAACCACAGCTCAATAAGCCAGCCATTACCCCATTCCGAATAATGCCCAACACTCGCATTATGCGGGCTAAATCCACCTGTAGAAACCACCGTAAAGGCATATGAAATCGCATTATACACACTCAGACCCATTGCATAGAGCCCCACAGCACAAACCAGGGTAATGCAGAGATACACCCGCCAGAGAGTCGACGCGATATCACGTATCCTCGCCGTGCTCGTCTCACCAGTCTGGAAGGACGACTCATTTCTAAACAACGACTTAGAACCCATCCCCAGATAAGACAAAATCGCCACAAAGAGCACCAGAATCCCCATACCACCTAGCCACTGTGTCACTGAGCGCCACAGCAAGATACCACGAGGCCACGACGCAATATCGCGCCCAGTCTCAGGATCAGAGTCCATCACCGTAGACCCCGTAGTAGTAAATCCAGAAACCGACTCAAAAAACGCATCTGCCAAATCAAGTCGAGGCTCCCCCAAAACATAAGGCAAACTCCCCGCCAAAGCACACAGCAGCCAGCCCAAGCCAACCACCACAATACCCTCACGACGCGGAACGCGATCCATCTTCCCGTGCCCAAGAACCATCAAGACAGCACCTAACAAAGCCACCCACCCGCTCGATGAAAACAACGCCAGCATTGCCTCGTGATCGCCAGCCACCGTATCCAACCAAGCAAAGAGACCACAAGCCGCCATCGCCACACTCTCCAGTAAGAGCAATGCACCGAGAAACTTAGCCAAAATGCGGAAATTCATGAGGTCAAATAAAAGGTATTGGTATTAAATAAAACAGAACAGAAAACAAATCAGCACCCACTACCTAACAAGCTTGAGGAACTTACGCCTCACCTTAGGATCCACCATAGCATAAATCATATCACCAGGGCGTAGCACATCCTCTGGCCCGGGAACAATCGCGTGAATACCTCTCATACGAGCAACAATCACACAGCCCTCTGGCCAGTTCACCTCAGAAATCATATGCTCAGCAGCAATAGAAGCCTTAGCCACCTCCGTCTCGATCACCTCGCCGGCACCGATCTTCTTCACCGTGTGGAACTGATCAGAAATCAAGAATCGCTCAAGCTCGCGCCTAGTTGCCTCACGCGGACTAATAGCCGCCAAAACCCCAAAGTGCCTGCCACTTGCACTGATTGCATCGGCGTAGTCAGCACGGTGAATAAGAGTAAGGCAATTTTTCGTCCCTAAGTTATTCGCCTGCAAGCAAGTCATCACATTATCCTCATCACTACCACTCATCGCCACGAAGAAATCAGCCTCACCAACCTGCTCCTCCTCCAGCTCTGCCAACACCGTGCCATCGGTATTAATAACCGTCGTATCAGACAATAAGCCCGTGAGCTCCTGTGCCCGCTGCGAGTCGCGTTCAATAATACGCACCTTACAGTCAAAGCTCTCCAGCATCTGAGCCAGTGAAAAACCATACTCGCCACCACCAAAAACGACCACCCGCAAGCTCTCCTTCTTCTTATCGCTCCCCTTCTGCAGTCTCATCGCAAGAGACCTCAACTTCAATGGATCACCAAAGATCGTCACCACATCCTCTGCCTCTAATTTATCAGAAGCCGACGGCACGAAGTGCTCGCCTCCACGGATAATCGAAGCCACACGCGTTCGCTCAGGAGCTTTTAAATCTGATAATTTCCTCCCCACCGCGTCACTATTGTGACTCACCCGCACCTGCTGCAGCTCGATACGGCCACGTGCCACCTCCTCCACCATCAGTGAGTCAGGATTTCTAATAAACTTCGCTAGCTCAATAGCACTCAATCGCTCTGGGCTAAACACATGATCAATCTGGAAATGCCCACGGTAGTCGAAGATCCACTCCTCGCGCTGTAGCTCAGGATGCACACGAGCAATCACCTTAGCAGCATTGAGCTTCTTCGCCATCGAAGCCGCCATGATATTCACATTGGTATTACTAGTCAGCGCTAGAAACAGCTCACACTCCCCCACGCTAGACTCCAAGAGCACATTAGCACTCGTGCCCTCACCCGTGATCACCTTACCATCAATTTGCTGCTCCAACTCTGCCGCCACCGCTGCATTGTTCTCAATGACAACAATACTGTGCGCCTCACGCGACAATGACATCGCTAAGTGACGACCGATTTCTCCAGCTCCTACAATAATAATTTTCATAGCAGCAGTCAGCTGACTGCGCCCGAACCTTGCACATCACCACCCAAAAAAGCAAGGTGGAAGCATCCATCCGCAACTAAAGAGCTCATTTAAGAAGAACTTATTAGAAAATAAAAACCCCATTTCTTAGGCAAACGACTTGCCCAACAAAAATTTACGGGCATAATATTACGTCTTCACACTCTTATAACCACATTATGGAAAACGTTATCATTATTGGAACTGGTCCTGCCGGATACACAGCCGCGATTTACACAGCACGTGCAGATCTAAACCCACTCATTCTCACCGGCACTCAGCCAGGTGGACAGCTCACCACCACCACCGATGTGGAGAACTTCCCCGGCTTCCCTGACGGCATCAGCGGCCCTGAGCTCATGGTCAAGATGCAGCAGCAATCTGAGAAATTTGGCACTCGCGTTGAATTCGCCCACATCGAAACCGTCACCAAAGAAGAAGACGGCACATTCACCCTCAAGTCAGCTGACAAAACTTACCAATCACGCGCAGTGATCATCTGCTCAGGGGCATCAGCTCGCTACCTCGGACTCCCAGGAGAAGAGGAACTCACCAAAGGTGGCCACGGCCTCACAGCATGTGCTACATGCGACGGCGCATTCTACCGTGACGTGCCAGTATGTGTTGTCGGTGGTGGCGACTCAGCCTGTGAAGAAGCAACCTTCCTCACCAAGTTTGCTAGCAAAGTCTACCTCATCGTCCGCCGTGACGAGCTCCGCGCTTCCAAGATCATGGCTCAGCGTGCGATCAATCACGACAAAGTCGAAGTCATCTGGAACTCAGGCATCGAAGAATACCTCCTCAATGACAAAGGCGACATCCGCGCTGTCAACCTCAAGGACACCGTCAGTGGTGAGAACTCAGAGCTCGAAGTAGAAGGTGTATTCATGGCCATTGGTCACACTCCAAACACACGCTTCCTCGGCGACCTCGTCAATCTCGACGACGCAGGCTACATCGTCCACGAACACGGCACCCGCACCAATGTAGAAGGACTCTACGCAGCAGGTGACGTAGCCGACCAAGAATACCGCCAAGCCATCACAGCCGCAGGAGAAGGCTGTGCAGCAGCGATCGAAGTCGAGCGCTGGCTCTCAGAGCAAGACGCTTAATTTTTGATTAAATATCTCTGTAAGGGGGCTTTTATTGTAGTAATATCACTACGATGAAACGCCCCCTTTATCTTTGCCACCTTGTTACCTCTAGTGTCAGAGCCATCTCTGCTACCAAAGTCATCGTTTCAGCCATCACCCTGCCGCTACTACTCGCTAGCTCTCTCCATGCTCAGTCAGACAAGCCAGAAGAAACACCGACAACGGAGCAAAAGACAGCGCCCCTCTCCCCTCTCGTAGAGAAAACCTCAGCAGACACCTACCAAATAGGTCTCATCTCGCTGAATAAAAAAACACGAGAGATTAGACTCCCCGCCGTCACCCACATTACGGACAGCAGCAGCATCGTCGAATACCTCCTCACACGCAACAACGGCGAGAAAATCCACGAAACCCTCCTCACCACAGCAGCTAGCCCACTAAATATCAACATCGCCCTCAAGCTACTCAGCTACCCCCAGTCACAAAGCCTCTTTGAAGAGGACACCCACCCCGACGAAGCTGCCAAAATCGACATCCAAGTATCCCACGAAGGCAAAGTCACCCCCATCACCAACTGGCTCCAGCACCGCGACACCAGCAAGCCCATGCCACACACCCCATGGCTCTACAACGGCTCCGTCATGAGAAACCAACAATTCATGGCAGAGCTCAATGGCAACATCCTAAGTATCATCCTCGAGCCCAGCTCACTAGCCAACTACGCCGGAGAAGACCGACACGAAAGCAACCTCTGGCTCCCAGCCACACGCACGCCCAAAGCAGGCACCCCTGTAACTGTCATCCTCAAGCCTTGGCAATAAAGCGCCCCTCACTCACTCGATCACAACATCACACGACGGTTATGAAACTCACACGAGAAATCTCCCTGCTCGCCCTCACAGCCCTGCTGCCACTGACCCTACTCAGCCAGCCGCTATCAGCAGAGCAAACAACCAACACAACGTCGAAATCAACCTCATACCTATCGATCAGATCCGAGCTCATCCGCGCTATCGAGCGAGGTAATGACTACCTCAGAGCACAGCAAAACGACCAAGGCCACTGGGGTGACAGTAAATACCCAGCCCTCACCGCACTCGCACTCACATCAGCACTGCGCTCCCCCTCCTACCAGCCAGCCCCAGCCATCGACCAAGGCTACCAATGGCTCATCTCCCAGCAGCAAAAAGACGGAGGCATCTACACCCAAGGCCTAGGAACCTACAACACATCCACCTCCATCACCGCACTCGTAGCATCAGGAGAGAAAGCCTTCCACCCCGCCATCCTCAAAGCACGCAGCTACCTCATCAAGCAGCAAACCGACTGGGGCAAGCCCGGAGAAACTGACAATAAATTCGACGGCGGAATCGGCTACGGAGGCACCTACGACCACTCCGACATGTCGAACACCCACCTCTCCATCGAAGCTCTCAAACTCTCCCAGCACATCGCCAAAGACGACGTATCCACCCAGCAGCCTGAGCTTAACTGGGAAGCCGCCATTGCCTTCATCTCCCGCGCTCAGAACCTCAAGCAAACCAATGACCAGCCAGGCATTAGCAATGACGGCTCATTCGTCTACTTCCCCGGCAACTCAAAGGCAGGCAACACCAAGCACCCCGACGGCACAGAATCACTACGCGGATACGGCTCCATGTCCTACGCAGGACTCCTCTCCATGATCTACGCCGAGCTCGACCACACCGACCCACGGGTAAAAGCACTCACCCAGTGGCTCAATAACAACTTCACCGTCACCGAAAACCCGGGCCTTGCCACCAAAGAAGACCCAGAACTAGGCCAGCAAGGACTCTACTACTACTACCACGCCATGGCCAAAGCCCTCGCCGCAGCAGATATCGACACCCTCACCGACAAACACGGCAAAACCACCAACTGGCGCCTCACCCTCGCCAACCAAATCCTCAAAAACCAACGCGAAGACGGCTCATGGATCAATACCAACAACCGCTGGTGGGAAGGTGACCCCATCCTAGTAAGCGCCTACGCCGTGCTCACACTAGAGCAAATCTACCACTCCATCCCCCAGAAGTAGCAACCTCCCAGAGAATATCTGTGAGATAGGCAAACAC
>JALZUH010000039.1 GCA_023301645.1 Akkermansiaceae bacterium | reverse complement strand
TTTGGTCGTTCAATTGATATTCGTTATGAGCGCCATAGAACCTATCGTGGCTATCACATTACGATGCGACTTCTCGATAAGGGGCATCTTAACGTAGCACTCGGTAAAGGCTCACTGGCCTTCGATGATTCGACTTTATTAGCACTCGATAAGGTGATGAAAATTCCAGCAGGAATCATTGTCATGAGTGGACCTACCGGATCGGGTAAGTCGACGACACTCAATGCTATCTTACGTGAAATTAACACGCCAGATGTTAATATTCTGACTTTGGAAAACCCGGTAGAGGACGAGATCGCAGGTGTGACACACTGTGATCTGCGTAACCCGGGAGAATTTAAGCCTATGATTGCGAGCTTTATGCGAAGTGACCCGGATATTATTCTGATGGGTGAGGTTCGTGATATTGATTCTGCAGAGCTTGCTATTGAGGCAGCGGTGACAGGTCACAAGGTCTTAACAACCATTCACACACCTCGAGCGTCACAGATTATTGAGCGATTCGAGCAGCTAGGTATCGAGCGATGGAAAATCGCGCAGACTCTTAAGGCTGCCTGTGCTCAGCGTCTGATTAAGATGCTATGTCCATTTTGTAAAGAGCCTCAGAACGGTGTTTCAGAAAAGGAGCGTGTCATTTATGGGTTAGATGAGTCATGGGCTACTCGATTGATATACAATCACAGTCCAGATGGCTGCCAAGAGTGTAATAACTCAGGCTATGCTGGACGAACAGCAATTCTCGAAATCATACCCATTACCCCGAAGGTATCTGACATGCTCTCTAAGGGTGAAATCACCCCTTACGAGCTCGAGCAGAAAATCGAGCGTGAAGGAATACTTCCTAACTTAAGGACAAACGGGATTAAATTATTAATTGAAGGTAAAACTGACCTCGCAGCAATCGGTAAGATGATTGATATGAGCACAGATGAATAAATAAGCAAATATGAGCGAAAAGACAGCAACAAGGAAACCTGAATCTACTAGAAAGGTTATTAAGTCTAATAAATCTGAACAGGAGGATAAGGATGAGAAACCAAAGTCTTTATTCGCGCCAAGAGTTAAGCCTTTTAGCCGTAAGGAGCTCGTGCAGATGTTCCGCTCATTGGCATCCATGCTCAGAGCTCAGATTAACACTGCAGATGCGGTGAAATACTATGCTCACGGACACTCCAACCCTGATGTGGTCAAGGCTCTTACATCGATTCATGCAGATATTAATAAGGGTGTTCCTGTGCATGAGGCATTCAGGAAAACAGAGAAGTTCGACGATATGATGATCGGTCTCATTCAGGCTGGTGGTGATGCTGGCCAGCTCGATAGTGCGTTTGGTGAGTTAGGTAAGCGCATCAAGTCTGATCTTCATTTCCGTAAGAAAGTGAAAAAGTTGATACTGATGCCCTGTATTGTTATTCCTGTATTGATCATGGCATACATCGCCTCACAGGTGAAGATTGTGCCTCAGGTAGAGCAAATGATGGCTGGTATTACGCCTTCAGGTATCGTAGCGGTTTCTTTTTCGGTAAGTCATGTGGTGCAGAAAATATGGCCAGTTGTGGTTATAGCTTTAATTACAATCACTCTTGTAATTTGGAAGATTAACCCAGTGCAGAGCTTTCTCATTAACCTATCAATGGCTAGGTTTAAGGTCGTTAGGGTTATGATTATGAGTCTTCGTCAGATGACGATGATTTCTACCATTAGACTCTTGTATTCCAATGGTATTAATTTGGCGAAATCATTGAGGGTGGGTGCTAATAGTGTGAAGAAAACCCCTTTTTATGGAGAGTTACTGAAGGCATCTGAAATGTATGAGAAATCAGGTGTGCCATTATCAAGTGCTTTTGCAAAATACACTTCGGTAGACCCTCAGGTAGTGCATATGCTAGCCATTGGTGAGAAATCAGCATCACTCGACGTGCAATTTACCATGCTAGCAGAGATGTATGAGGAGGATGCTGATGAGCTAATGGATAGTTTTAGTCAGTTTATCAGCTTTATTGTGATGATTATTGCTGTCGGATTGATAGGTTTGGTGTTTTTAAGCACCTTTATGCCTATTTTCATGATGGGACCGCAAATGATGAAAGAGGCTATCTAGATCAAGTTATGCAGGCAACTAAACTCGATCACTGGCTCAAGCAAACATTTGTGTATGAAACACATGTTTTTTGCCTGCGCCTTCCAGACCAGAAGTTCTCGTCAGCTGTCAAAGTTGAGAAATTGGATGTCAAAAAGCTGGGAGACTTTAAGTATAAGCTTACGATTAAGAACAACGAGAAGGCACAGGAGACTATTGATCTACTTAAGGCCGAGCATATTATGCATACCACCCGTGTTGTGAATAGTAACAGTCCTCTCAATAAATTTTTGATGCCAGCTGGCGGCAAGAGTTTTACCTATCAGCTCTTAGGGCGTATCTTTATTTTGATTTCGATTTGCTCTGCCTTTTTCTGGTTGTATGGATTCTTTCAAAACGAAAAAGTCAGAGAATTATTGAAGTCTGGACTTGAGGATTTAAATATCTAGTTACCACTTTATCCAGTGATCGCTAACTCTCATTGTTTAAATGACGTAGCGATATTGCTTTCGATTGTAAGTTAATAGTGTTATTAAACATGAAAATATAAATGTTTACATAATGAAATATTCTCATACTAAAAAAAATAGACGTGTAGCCTCAGGGGTAACTCTCATTGAGATGACTGTTGTTATCGTTGTATTACTTCTACTTACTGGGGTCTCTATAATTTCTATAAGTTCTTATCGTAATTGGACACTAGCATCTCAAGCATCTAGTGAGCTTAGGATTGTGTATAACGCCCAGCGAACTTACTTGTCTGAAAACCCAACTCTTTTACCTGCTAATCTCACTCCTGCCGATATCGTCCCCTATCTTTCTACTGGTAATAATGCCTTGCCAATAATCGAAGATCTTGATGGGCGTATGCTTATGATCGATGTCACGGTAAGTCCTCCGATCATCGCAGGAGGGTATGATCCTTCTGGTAGCACAACAGACGGCTTGTGGGATGTAGGAAACTTGTAATGAGAAACCATTCTTGTAAGCACTATCTAGCAAGCGTGACGATTTTTGTCTCGCTTATGCTTTCTGTTGCTTTCGCGCAAGAAGAGGTGTCAGGGCTTCCTGCTGGCTTTAAATTGATTGGTAAATACAAGACTAGCTCTAAGCTGAAGGTTGAAAATGGTAAATCGCTACCTATTCTCACAAGTCCATTAGTTTACAGAGCCTATAGTGATGGGCTGGACGTGCGGATTTATTGCGAAGGGGTTGACGATACACATTTTGCAGTCTACCAAATATATAATTCAGAGGGAGTTGGCTCGACTACAGAGAAGGGCGAGACTGATTACATAGCAGGTATTCAGGCTAGTTC
>JALZUH010000038.1 GCA_023301645.1 Akkermansiaceae bacterium | reverse complement strand
CCACTTGATATCACCTCTCGTTTTAAAATCCCTGATACCCCTTGGTATGCGCGCAAGGCGATGCGCCAAGTCGGCATTAGCTATAAGGAAAAAGTCACTGTAAGAAGCACACTCGAAAACGGCCCAGCAGCGGCCGCAGGCATCCTCAAGGACGACATCATCCTTAAGATCAACCAAGCCGAAGTCTTCTCTGCCGCTAGTGTCATCACCGCAGCAGCAAATCCTCAGCCACAGATCATTACCGTTCTCCGAGGCGACCAGCAGCTAGAGCTCACCGTCACTGCCAGAAAACCTATCGGCTATGACAAAACAGCCTTCGGCATGGGCTTTGCCTTCGATGAGTCCATCATCACTGACACCATCATCCACCCAAAACCTTGGGCACAGATCAAGGAAAGCGCTGGAGCGATGAAAAAAACCATGGAGCTAGTCACCTCGAAGGACTCAAGCATCGGTGTTGATCAGCTCGCAGGCCCCATCGGTATCGGTAAGGCATACTTCGATATGTTCACCTCATCAGCAGACGGGTGGAAGCTCGTCCTTGGCTTCACCGTGCTCTTTAATATCAACCTAGCCATCCTCAACATGCTACCCTTCCCTGTCCTCGACGGTGGTCACATCACCCTCTCCCTCTTGGAAATGATCGCTGGCCGCCCAGTCAAGGCACGCGTGCTCGAATTCATCCAGACAGGCTTCGTGCTCGTTATCTTCAGCCTCTTTCTCTACATCACCTCGAAGGACGTCAGCTCGCTGTTCCCTAGTAAGGGCCAGGCCCCCATGGAGTTCGCCCCTATTAAGAGCGCTCCGAACGCATAGGCTCAGTAGAGACCTACACCCCGACCTGCCGCACTGCCTCGTAGAGAACAATCCCTACTGAGGTGGCAAGGTTCAAGCTACGTGTCGACCCCTCTTTCATGGGAATGGTCAGACAGCTTTCAGGATTCTCAGCCAGCAGGCTTTCGGGTAACCCCTTCGTCTCGCTACCAAAGACCAGATAATCTCCGTCTTTAAACTCCCGACTCCAGTGAGGTGCATTGGTTTTAGTCGTCAGGAAATACATCGACGCACCTTGCTCGAGCGAATCACTCGTCGACTCCATCAGCTCCTTCCAGCTCTCCCACACCTTCAGGTCGACCTCTTTCCAGTAATCAAGACCCGCGCGTCTCACCTGCTTCGCATCAATGGAAAAGCCAAGTGGCTTCACCAGATGAAGCCTCGCCCCTGTAGCCAGACACAGCCTACCTGCTGCACCTGTATTATGAGGGATTTCTGGGGACATCAGGACGACATGGAGCATGCACCAGCAGTAACGAGCCACCACTGCCCTCGCAATAAAAAAGCACCTCACTCTTATTCAGAGAGAGGTGCTTTACTTGATAAGCTTAATACTCAGTGAAAAATCACTGAGCTAGCCTTCTTGCTTATTTGATTATGCCTGAAGGTCGAAGCGGTCTAGATTCATGACCTTTGTCCATGCAGCGACGAAGTCACGGGCGAATTTCTCACCAGAGTCAGAGCACGCATAGATTTCAGAAACAGCACTTAGCTCTGAGTTTGAACCGAAGACGAGGTCGACAGCACTTCCCATCCACTTCATTTCACCAGAAGTGTAGTCCGTTCCCTCGTAGAAATACTCACAACGAGCAGATTTCTTCCACTGTGTATCCATGGTGAGGAGATTGAGGAAGAAGTCATTGGTGAGCACTCCAGGTCTCTTGGTGAAGACACCTAGCTGAGACTTAGCCACATTGGTATCAAGCACGCGCATACCACCGATGAGCACTGTCATCTCTGGCGGTGTAAGATTGAGCTTACATGCACGGTCGACGAGTAGCTCCTCAGCCATGTTGACATGACTATGGGCAAGGTAGTTACGGAAAGCATCCGCTACTGGCTCAAGAGCCGCAAATGACTCCACATCGGTCTGCTCAGCGGTGGCGTCGGTGCGCCCCGGTGAGAATGACACAGGAATGTCGTAGCCAGCTGCTTTAGCAGCAGATTCTACAGCAGCAGATCCACCGAGCACGATGATATCAGCCAGTGAGACTTTCTTGCCACCAGACTGAGCTGCATTGAAATCCTGCTGCACTTTTTCTAATACAGGGAGAACCTTCGCTAACTCTTCTGGTTCATTGGACGCCCAGTCTTTCTGAGGCGCAAGCCTGATACGAGCACCATTAGCCCCACCACGCTTATCTGTGCCACGGAATGACGAAGCTGACGCCCATGCCGTAGAGACTAGCTGCGAAACACTCAGACCTGAATCAAGCAACGACTTCTTCAGCTCAGCAACATCTTGGTCATTGACTAGCTCATGATCGACAGCAGGCACATTGTCCTGCCATAGCTGTGGCTCCGCAGGGATCATCGGTCCTAGGCAGCGAGTCACTGGCCCCATATCACGGTGCGTTAGCTTATACCAAGCCTTGGCAAACACCTCGGCAAACTCCTCTGGATTCTCGTGGAATCTCTTAGAAATCGGCAAGTAAGCTGGGTCCTCCTTAAGAGCGAGGTCAGTGGTAAACATCATAGGAGCGTGACGCTTCTCAGGGTCATGCGCATCAGGCACAGTGCCATTGGCAGCTGCATCAGTAGGTATCCACTGAGTCGCACCAGCTGGGCTTTTGACCTGCTTCCACTCATAGCCAAAGAGGTTCTCAAAAAAGTTATTATCCCACTGCGCTGGAGCTGTCGTCCACGCACCTTCGAGTCCACTAGAGATGGTGTCACCTGCATTACCACTTCCGTAAGTGTTCTTCCAGCCGAAGCCCTGCTCCTCAGTGCTTGCGCCCTCAGGTTCTGGCCCGACATACTCATCTGGATTCGCTGCTCCGTGAGCCTTACCAAAGGTATGACCTCCTGCGATAAGTGCTACCGTCTCCTCGTCATTCATCGCCATACGGGCAAATGTTTCACGAATGTCCTTAGCAGATGCTACAGGATCAGGGTTACCGTTAGGGCCCTCTGGGTTCGCGTAAATAAGTCCCATCTGCACAGCACTCAAAGGCTCCTCAAGCTCCCTGTCACCAGAGTATCGCTTATCATCTAACCAGGCAGTCTCAGAACCCCAGTAGATGTCCTGCTCGGGCTCCCAAATGTCGGTGCGACCACCTGCAAAACCAATGGTCTTAAGTCCCATTGTTTCGAGTGCCCGAGTTCCTGTGAGGATGATCAAATCAGCCCATGAAATCTTACGTCCATACTTCTGCTTGATAGGCCACAGTAGTCTACGCGCCTTATCTAAGTTCACATTATCTGGCCAACTGTTGAGAGGGGCAAAACGTAATGTTCCTGCACCGCCGCCACCGCGACCGTCTTGTGTTCGATATGTGCCAGCACTATGCCACGCCATACGGATAAACAATGGACCGTAATGGCCGTAGTCAGCTGGCCACCAATCCTTCGAATCCGTCATGAGCGCATCAATATCACTGCACAGAGCGTCTAGATCAAGTGTTGCAAACTCCTTTGCATAGTCGAAATCTCCATCAAGTGGATTCGACTCTTCACCATTCTGGCGTAAGCTTCTTAGGCTGAGCTGATTAGGCCACCATTTCTGAGCACCATTGCTCTGCGTGTAGCTAGCTCCCATGACTGGGCATTTGCTGATATCGTTATTTGTTCCGTCGTTCATATGTTCTTATTGTGTGTTTGTTTTTTCCTTATTTTAGAAAGTATTGGTTA
>JALZUH010000037.1 GCA_023301645.1 Akkermansiaceae bacterium | reverse complement strand
ATTAGTGCCATATCGAAGACCTTGATACCTCATGAAAACAACCTATCTACTAGCATTCTCTTGTCTTATCCTACACTCATCCCTGCATTCAGCTGTCTATGGCGCTGTCGACGCTGAGGGGCAGGAGAGCTCTCTTAATAAAGCCCTGAAGCCTAATATCATCTATATATTAGCTGATGACCTCGGGCTTGGCGATCTAGGCGTCTATGGACAAAAGAAACTCAAGACGCCTAATATCGACCGCATAGCACTTGAAGGTATGAAATTTACCGATCACTACTCGGGAAATACGGTGTGTTCACCCTCACGTGCTGTGCTGATGACGGGTCAGCATCCAGGACGTGTGCACTGCAGAGGTAATGGAGATGAGAATGATTATTCTCTTGATCGTGAAATGACCACTCTACCACGTTTGTTTAAAAATGCAGGTTATGCCACAGGTGCGTATGGGAAGTGGGGTCTAGGCGAGACCGATAAAACAGGTGCAGCTAATCCGCTCACTCACGGTTTCGACCATTTCACGGGTTGGAAGAGTCAGCGCATCGCACATACCTATTACCCTACGAGTATTGTCCGTGACGGGGTGGAGGTTCCTATGGAAAAGAATACCTTTGTTCATGATCTGATCATGCAGGACGCTTTCGACTTTATTAAAAAGAGTGTGAGCACAAAGACGCCGTTTTTTTGCTATATTCCGACGGCTGTTCCTCACGCCGCAATGCATGCCCCTGTAGAAATGCATGAAAAATGGTGTAAGGTGTATCCTGCGTTTAATTCGAAAATTGGCCGCTATAGTGCTGGATTAGAGCTCTGCCCAGATGTTGTTAATCCCATTGCAGGTTTTGCCGCGATGATGGAGAACTTTGACAATCAGGTAGGTGAGATTCTCGCCATGCTAAAGGAGCTCGGAGTCGATGATAATACGGTGGTGGTGTTCTCTAGTGATAATGGCACTCATGTTGAGGGTGGGCATAATCCTAAGTTCTGGGACTCTAATGGCCCCTTACGTGGTCACAAACGTGACCTTTATGAAGGCGGTATCAGGACACCATTCCTCGTGCGTTGGCCAAGTCAAGTTACTGCGGGCAGCGAGAGCTCTCACCTTAGTGCCTTTTGGGATATATTACCGACCTTTGCTGAGATGATTGGTCAGCCAGTGCCAGAGCAGAGTGATGGTATTTCAATGATGCCGACACTTCTTGCTCAGGGGGAGCAGGCTAAGCACGATTACATCTATCACGAATTTATAAATAAAGATAATGTGCCATATAGTTCACGTTCGATGCGCTACGGTGACTGGAAGGCCGTGCAGAGAGCTATAGTGACTAGGAAAAAGAAGGGAAAGAAGGCTGAGATTCAGCCACAAGGCAGGAAAGTGAAGTTCCATCCTATTGAGCTCTATAATCTAAAAGACGATATTGGTGAGACCAATGATGTGGCTAAGCAAAACCCTGAGCTAGTAGCACAGATTGCTAGCCTCATGGATGAGGCGCATATGCCTCTGAAGAAAGAGGCGACTGAACAGTAACAGTTCTGTAGATTGTTTATTATGACTATAAGCTAGGGAAGAACACGCCCTTTTTCTCTAGCTTTGCATCATATCTTTCAAACGCTCTTTCTGCACCTGCTTCCAGATGTGGTTTGTTTGGATGATGCAGATAATGAGCATGCCAAAGATGACATGGAGCTTCGGATCTCTGAGGTTCGTGAAATGTCCGAATTGGTGGATTCTGATGACGGCAGAAATAATGCCTAAGAGCGCAAAAATAAGCCCTCCATAGAGACCATGGGTGAAGTGCTGCGATCTGAAGGCTAGACAAATAAGAAAAGCGCCACCAAAGAACACAAGCATGAGCATGCTCGTGGCTTGCCCTGTGGTATTCATCAGCTCCCAGTTGATAAAGCTAACGATGCCTAGGATAATTAAGATAAGAGAATTGATCACGGTCGGAATCATATGGCTATATATTCCACGCTAGCTCTATCTGGCAAGTGTTCATTAAGAGATTGAGGCAGGAGGGGATACTGGGCTAATAGTCGGCTATGCCGAAACAGAAGTCGCTTAAAAAATACGCTAAACCCCTCCTCATAATGACCGTGGTAGCGGTGGTAGTCATTGTCGTTGCTGGAAATGTCATCAAGCAGCGCTTTTTAAATAAAGACTTCATAGCCTCCCAAATAGAAGCGTCAGTCAACAGTCACGTATCTATTGGTGGTATTGATTTTTCATTACTAGGTGCACCTGCCAATCTGACGCTTAAGGACGTCCACTTTACGCCACATAATGGCGACGAGGCTGAGGTCAAAATCGATAAACTCAGTGTCAGTGTAGGACTTGGTGATTTGATCAAAAAGCACGTCGACGTATCGAGCGTGCTCATCCGAGGGGCGAAGATATCGGCCGTCATACGGGAGGATGGGAGTAATTCTCTAGAGGAGCTCTTTGAGGAGCCGAAGTCATCGGAATCAATTGCTAAGAACAAATCAAACCATATGAACTCCAAACCCCAAGGCAATGGTGTTAGGGGCGTCAAGGTGGATCATGTTGCTAAGTATCCCGAAGACAAGCAGCTCACTGCTCTTCAAAACACAGCGAGTGATCAGCAAGTAGAGAGTCAATCTCCTGTCTCAGAGCACGCCGACTTCGCCGCGACACTTGGGCGATTGAATATCGAGGATTCAGAGCTAGTGCTGACGATGGAGGCCATGGGAATGACGCTTTTTTGCACTGGAGTGCAGATTGACTTGAGCTCTATTAAGATCGATCCAAAGCAGCTCGATAAGACCAACTCAGCTGACCTGAGCATTGATATGCTCATCAAGATCGACTCGACGGGCCAGGGTGGTGAGCTTGCTGTGGGTGAGAGGTATGGTGAGCTTTACCTTTCTAGTAACTCCCAAACGACCATTTTCAATCCAGTAACCGGTAATGTAGAGCCTAATATGAGAGGTGACATCAGCCTTGGTGATGATTCATGGCTCAACACTCAGTTCCCCGTCGTGGAGAAAACATGGGATAAACTCTCTGTATTAGAAAAAGTCGGCATTAGCGTGTCTGATTTACCGACCAAAGCCACCTTTGGCAGAAGCAAGGCCATTGCTGTGCACTACCACCTTGGTAAGCTCACCGTGCTCAAGCCTATCTCCATCTGGGTGGGTGACTGGGAAATCGCCGCGACAGCAGGAGCATGGATACAGACTGAGACAGACCAACACATGATCCAAGCCGAGCTACTAGCATCGGAGAAGTCGAGTAGGAGTTTCATAGAGATCATCCAGAAAGGTGCCGATCAGCTCCCAGAGATAATGCGTGAGGGAATTATTAACGATATTAGCGGGCAGGTCATACGCGACAATCGAATCCTCCTAGCCGTGGAGTCATCGGGTGAATTTTCAGATCCTAAGGTGCGACCTACAGGCGATATCTCAGGCTATAGCGACAGCCTGAAAAAGCTTGGTAAGGAGCTTGGCAAAGACTACCTAAAAAACGGAGGCTCAGATGCGCTCAAGAAGCAGGGGAAGAGCTTACTCAAAGGATTATTTAGGAAGCTCTAGTGCTCTGAAGCCATCAAAGCTGCAGAGGATGAGCTTGCTTCCACCCCTCGGTGAAGCTCACTAGCTCAGGCATGAAGGAGAGAAAAAGCTGCTCAAAGTCAGCGTAGTGAGCTTTAAGGTCATCGACACTTCCCGCTATTGCGCCGATACGAGGACTGCGCTGAGACATGCGAACTAAGGTGTGCTCGATCCCCTCAATACTACCATAGCCAGCTAGCCAATTAGTAGCCATCATCGACGGGAATATATCGGCAAGGCGACCAGCCTGCCATTGGGGGTGCGCCTCGATCTCCTTGTAAACTTGCTGGGTGAAGCTCATCAAGTCGACACTGGAGAACTTTTCCCAATGACGAGAAAGGAAGTGGTCGTAATAAATATCGAGGACAATCCCTGCGAAGCGACTGCGCGATGGATGCAGTAGAGAGCGCCCGACACGAAAGCTAGGGTGACTATCGGTAAACCGATCAATATCACGGTGCATACTAATCCCCCTGATAAGCTCAGGAGGGTATATTTCGCCAAGCTTCTCTAGTGAGCCACGCGTAAAGTCACCTAATAGGTTACCAATACGTGATGGAGCTGTATCGTCAGCGAGTAGAAGATGGGCGAGGTAGTTCAAAATAGAGTGCCGAGTAGCCGCTATGGTTTAGATAGCTATGCTACTTAATGTTGCCCTGGCTACAGTGATTTCTGCCAGGTGTTGATACGATTAGTGAGGAACTCGATCCAGCTAGGGTGGTCGTTCATGCAGGGGATGAGATCCATATCCTTACCGCCAGCTTCGATGAACTGCTCGACACCGGTCATACCTATTTCCTCAATAGTCTCTAGACAGTCTGAGACGAATGCAGGGCACATGACTTTGATTTTCTTGATGCCTTCGCGGCCGAATCTCTTAAGCTCAAAGTCCGTGTAAGGAGAGAGCCAAGGGTCGCGAAGCAGGCGAGATTGGAAGGAAACGGCTGTTTTCTCCTTAGGGATACCGGACTTCTCGATAAAGGCTTTGACCGTTTCGTAACACTGGTGCCTGTAGCATGTAGCGTGGCATGGGTTTGCCGTGACACAGCAGTCCTCACGGACAAGGCAGTGAGCGTGTGAGGGGTCAGACTTTTTGATGTGTCGCTCAGGGATACCGTGGAAGCTAAAGAGCAGTAGCTCGTCGTCGCTCTCCATGTGAGGCTTCGCGCTATCGACTAAGGCGCTGATATAGTCATCATCTTGGTAGAATGGCTGAACGAGCTCAGTGCGCATTGAAGGCTTCTGAGCATTGATCTCCTCCATAGCCTTAACCACGGCTGACTCGTAGCTCGACATAGCGTAGTGTGGGTAGAGGGGGATGATGAACACATCGGTGATACCATCTGCTACCATCTGCTTAACCACGCTCGCAGTAGAAGGATTACCATAGCGCATCCCTAGATAGACAGGCATGTCGACATCCTTAGAGACGAGCTCTTGCTGCTTCTTACTGGTGACAATGAGTGGTGAGCCCTCCTTGGTCCAGACCTCACTGTATGCCTCCGCAGACTCTTGGGGTCTCTTCGGTAAGATGACCAGTTTGAGGAGAAGCTTGCGAACAATTGGGTTGATATCAAGGACACGCTCGTCGTTGAGAAATTCATCAAGATAACGACGAACATCGGCGACTTCAGTGCTGTCAGGAGAGCCTAGATTGAGAAGGAGAGCGGCTGGTTTTTTCATTGTTTCTGGTAGTGGGAAAGTTGAGAAAGAAGTGAGGAGGGTGATGAAAATTTGGCTTACTGGCACTCAGACATTGAGTCTTGAGACGGAGTAACGAGATGACTATAGTGAGACTTAGCAAATTGTCTACCCTTGGAGTGGGTCATATGAGAAATGGTTGCACTAGGAGTCAATGGTGGTTAAGTTTTAGACAATAGCGAGTTATGAAAGTCACCTTGATAATTACCACCTGCGCATTACTGATCCTGCCTTCCTGTAGCTCTCCTAAAACTACTGAGCCTGTAGCGGTCGTCGAGCAGCAGCCAACACTCGTAGGTAGGGTGAGTAAGGTCAATGCGGCGGCAGGCTATGCATTTATCCGCCGATACGGTGCGTGGAAGCCTCGTGCAGGTGATGTCCTGCAGTCACACGGTGAAACAAATGATATTATCAGTGCAGGTAATCTGATGGCGACAGGCGAAAGAATTGGCGAGCACGTCGCAGCTGATATTCGCTCTGGAGTCGTAAATATCGGTGATGGGGTCTACCAGAGCCCTCAGCATACTGTAAAAGACGCTGATATAACGCTAGATATTCCAGAATAGAGCATAAAATAAACTTTTATTTATATTTAATAAAGGTCAACGGCCCCCTAAAAATCAGTATTTTTTATAAAAACTTTCACAAAAAAGTTCAAAATTTAAGTTTTCTTAAAAAGTTTAACTTGGAGATAGTTAATTTTTGTGTATTTTCAAGGTCTCATGTGTGTTCACAAAAGTGAAGTTCTCACCTCTGATCTTAAACAAACCTATGAAAACTAGTCCCTCCAAAACTAGCCCTATCGACACTGATCGTTTGGCCGACTTTGTTCTTTTTACGCAGCGTTCCTGCATTCTTAACCTCTCAGGTGAGCTGAGCCGTGGCAGTGTATCATTTCCACAGTTCTTCTTACTTGCCTATCTATCTAGCGAAGAATACCTGACGATGTCAGATATTGCCAAGAAGATGGGACATTCTACAGCGGCCGCCACTGGACTTGTAGACCGTTTAGAGAAGCTAAAGTATGTCGAGCGTGTGCACGCAGCTGAAGATCGCCGTAAAATCATGGTTCGTATCACAAGCAAGGGCACTGAGCTCGTTGCTCACATGCGCTCTGAAATCGCTACCAATCTCTCAGACATCATGTCGGAGATGGATAATGACGAAGCTGATACATTCGACCATGCGAACCGAGCTATCCAAGCTCGCGAAGTATAGCGCGACTTAGTCAACCGACTAAATAACGATCAATAATAAAGCAACCAGCAGATGATTATTTAATCATCAACTCATACTGAGGCTTGGTTATCAAAGGCGCTTGCGTTAACCTACTGGGGTTATGCAGGCGCCTTTTTATTTAGAAAAAATCAACAACAATCCCAGATTCTATGCCGACTTTATTGGTCGCGTGCCTGGAGTCCCTGTCGATACCGACCGTGATGCTACCGTGGAGCGACTGAGTCCAGCGCACCGCCAATTCGTAGAGGCGGCAGGCTACACGTGGCAGGATCTTCATCGTGCTGAGCAGATCCATGGTGGTGATATTGCGGTCATTACAAAGGAAAACCAAGGTGACGCGGGGCAAACGTGGCAAGGTGTGGATGGCCTTATCACCGCAGAAGAAGATATTCTCTTAGGTATCTACGTAGCTGACTGTGGAGCTGTCTACCTCAGTGATTCCGTCAAGGGCGTAGTCGCACTGCTTCATTCTGGTAAAAAAGGCACAGAAGTAAATATCACAGGCAGGGCAATAGCGATCATGGTCGAGCAGTTCGGCAGTAATCCTGCTGATATTGTGGCCGCACTGGCTCCCTGTATCAGGCCTCCCGCGTATGAAGTGGACTTCGCCGATACCATTAAGAACCAGCTACTGACTGCTGGTGTCGAGCAGGGGAACTTCACCGACTCAGATGTCTGCACCAGCCTAGATACTGAGCATAGCTACAGCTACAGGATGGAGAAAGGAGCTACGGGTAGGATGCTAGCTCTCCTCGGCATGAGAGGTGACTCTCAGTAGCTACTGATCCATGAAGCCAGCTGTTTCAAACTCGCCCTGAAGTGGGTTTTTACTAAGGTAGGTCGCTAAACTTTCATTATGATAGAGCGCGAGGAAGTGACCATAAGTGGCATGTTTTTTCACCTTCTTAAGGTAGGCTGTTTCTAGAAATGACTTACTGTTGAATAGCTCGTTGAAGCGAGGTGACTTGAGCATTTTTCTGCGCGTAGGCTCATCATGATACATGAGCATAATCTTGGCAAAGGTCAGCTGCTGCTCTGAACTCACAGGATCGAGGTGTCTGAGTAGCTTGCCTGTGGCATGGCCATCGATGAGGTTTTTGACGCGGAGTGTTGTCTGGTCTCTGCTCTTGGTTGGCTTTTCTTTGAGAATATTATAGGTGTTTCGAAGCTCTGCAATCGAGCCGATGTAGCGAATACCCGTGCCACTCACCCAGAGAGCTACAATAATGGCCAGTAAGCTGAGTAGCGCCCCTGCTTTACCAAAGCCCAATGCCGATCCAGCTTTTGACTTATTAAAGGGATTAATAATGAAGCGCATGACCCTCATCATCAGCACAAAGCTTGTGATGCCGATACTACCAGCACCAATACTTGGTATTTGCGATGTTGCGTGGGTGAACTCTTGGAAGAACCCATAACCTAGCCATGATAGATAGGAGGAAACTGATAGCGAAACAAGGGCGAGAATAATACGAACAACCCCCTTGATAAAGCCAATGACAATAAAGGCAACAATCACCACCCCGACAGCAAGTGCAATGAGTAGGGATGGTTCGATGTTTTGTAAATCCATGAAACCGCTGGGAAAAGGTCGTTTTTACAGAGGGCTTTAAACAAGAATCGTGAGTAGCTCATCTCACTGAGCCACTGAGCGAGTCACGTATAGAGCACTAGTCCCACTGAGGACCGCACTGTGCGTGCTGGATTAGAGCATGGTCGAGTAATACTAATGCAGTCATTGCTTCTACAATAGGGACTGCACGAGGTAATACACAGGCGTCGTGACGTCCGCGCCCTTGTAGCTCGGTGTCTTCATGCTGCTTATTGATGGTTTTTTGCTCAGTCATGATCGTCGCCGTGGGCTTGAATGCTGTGCGGAAACTTATGTTTTCACCATTGGTGATACCACCTTGGACACCACCTGAGTGATTGGTTGTAGTGCGGACATTCTCGCCATTCATGTAGAACTCATCATTGTGCTCTACACCAGTGAGCTTTGTGCCCGCGAAGCCAGAGCCGATTTCAAAACCTTTGGTCGCTGGAATACTCAGCATCGCTTGAGCGAGGACAGCTTCTAATTTCGCAAAAATAGGATTTCCAATGCCCGCTGGGACACCGCGCACCACACACTCAACAACTCCACCTACGGAGTTACCATCAGAGCGGGTCGCCTTAATGAGATCGATCATCGGCTCGACTGACTGGGCGTCACCAGTGCGAACGATATTAGACTCGATCATCTCAGATGTGACGGTAGCTGGATCGACATTAGCCTCTAGGTGCTGAATGGAGTCGACCCATGCTAGGATCTCAATGCCGGGGTAGAGTTTAGCGAGCACTTTCTTGGCAACAGCAGCAGCTGCTACACGACCAATCGTCTCACGCGCAGAAGCTCTGCCACCTCCGTGCCATGCACGTGTGCCATACTTAGCATCATAGGTGTAGTCGGCGTGCGATGGGCGATACTTGTCCTTCATCTCATTATAGGAAGAAGGGCGCTGGTCTTTGTTTCGCACGAGGATGGCGATAGGGGAGCCGAGCGTGTGACCTTCGAAGACTCCAGAGAGGATTTCACAGGTGTCACTCTCTTTACGAGGGGTGACGATATCACTCTGACCTGGGCGACGCCTGTCGAGGTCGACTTGGATGTCTTCCTCTGATAGTGGGATACGTGGGGGGCAGCCATCAATGACGACACCGACACCTCCACCATGAGATTCACCCCAAGTGGTAATACGAAAAAGTTGACCGAAGCTATTGGACATAGATGAAGATAAATTCGCAGAATTAGATTTTTTTTCAATACGCGATTACAAGATTCATTGAAAATAACATGGATTCGGACAGATAGGGCGCCTTTTACACTGGCGAGCCTGCTAAGAGTGGCTAATAGTCACAACATGTTACTCAATAAGCGCTTTGCCCTACCCGTGATCTGTCTCACGATGACCGGCTCCATGGTGGTCGATAGCATGGCTCAAACACCCGCTGTAGATCAAAAGGTTTCCCAAAAAGCACACTCTCTTGAAGACGTGATTGCCCGCCGCGTAGCTGCGATGCCACGGCCTAAAGTTCGCCCGAACCTAGTCCAGGACGAGGTGATTATGACCTCTTCCTCTAAACTGGCTCGCAATCATGTTCAGCAGGGATTCTCCCTCATATATGCCCAATGGGACTTCGAAGCCTACAGGCATTTTTCAGCAGCTCTACAGGCTGATCCAGAGTGCTTGATGGCATATGCAGGGGTGGCATTATCCAATGCTAGACCTCACGGTGAGTATTCAGCCTACCGTGTAGCAGCCGTCGCTAGAATACTTGACCTTGTCGAGGTTGATGATGCTGTGACCAAGGCGGGAGGGGTCGCAACATTTTCCCATGTCGAAAAGCAATTCGCCGTCGCTATAGCCCACCTTGTCGCCTCTGGTCCAAGTGTTGCTCGTGGTATGTTTCGCCAAATCGCTGCGGAGAACCCAAGCTACAGCATAGCGGTGGTCACAAGTCTCTTTCTATCACGAGGAGCCTATGACGCCAATGGCTTCGCGACACCTGCCCAGAAAGAGGTATTAAGCCAGACGCGCGCGCTACTTGAGAGCCAGCCAGATAGCCCACTGGTCAAGGGTTTCCTTCTCTCGCTCATGGTATCAGCACCCATAGAGCGCACAGACTTCACCATCGATGTTCTACCTTCTGCCCACTCTCTGACTGAGAACTTCCCTGATATGGCACCTTGGCACCACGCTGCAGGTCACTTTCTCTACCTCACGGGAGATTACGAGGCGGCTGAGTCTGCCTTCAGACAAGCCGCCGAGAGCTATAGCACCTACATGCAGGAAGATGGCGTCAGCCACAGCGACTGCGAAGGCTACATCAAATCAATGTGCTATCTGGCAGATACACTTTACCAGAGCGGAGACTTTAGTGCTGCGATGGAAGTAGCCCAGCAAATACGTTCGCTGAAAGTCGACAGTAAGCGACTCACCGCTACTGGTAGTCAGACACTTCTATGGCGCGGACACACACTGCCAGCCCAGCTCTACATTGCCCGTGGAAATAAAGGAGACATGGAGCTAGCCCATCGATCGCTTCCTGATAAAGACGAGCTCAAGCCGTATTTCAGGAGTCAGAAAACACCATCATTTATCGGCTTATACATAGAGTCCATCAGTCTATACATTGGCGCGCGAAAGGCGATCGAAGCAGGTTCACAGGATGGCGCTAAGTCACTCCACCGAGTCAGCCTTGCGCAAAAGCTCCAAGATATGACCAAGGCACTAGCTCCTGTGAAAAACACAGCGGAGTATAATTCATACTACGAAGCCATGGTTTCAATGACTGTCTACAACCTAGAGCTCACTGGACTGATCGCGATGAGTGGTAAGGCTGCCGATCAGATCTCAGCACCCGGGTGGTTTAGCTCAGCTGCTAGTCGCCAAGGCTACACATCCTTAATGATGCCAGCTAGTGTGATGATTCCTATGGAGCAGCGCACGGCGGAGTATTACATGCTGAAAAAAGACTTCCAAAAGGCACAAGAAAGCTACCAAGACGCTCTTAGAAAACGCCCTAATAACAACACCTCTCAGATGGGTTTCCAAAAAGCACTCGATGGGATTGGTCGATAGTCTTCTTGAGCCTTTTTAGGTGGTAAAGCTAAGTGTGGTAGTCACCAGCTTATGGATAACGAGTTGAGTTTTCGTGTCGGTAATTCATCGAGAAGCTACCGTCGTTATTGACAGCATAGCTATGTGCAGAGATCGTTCCTGACCCATTTTTACTTATAGAGGCTGTAACCATGATATATGATGCGCCCGTGACAAGGGAGCACCGCTCGTCGGCACTAGCTGCGTCGGTTTGGTTGGCAGCGGTAAGGATTTCTGCCACACGCTCTGGAGCTAATGTCTGCCCGTTCTGAATCGCATTTTTCTTATGGGTAATGAGCTCTTCTAGCCCATGAGCTTCAG
>JALZUH010000036.1 GCA_023301645.1 Akkermansiaceae bacterium | reverse complement strand
GCTTCTTCGCGGCGCTGTCGCCACTCGTCATCGAGGCAGCTGATAGTCGACTCGATGATGTGAGCGTGCGTTTCGTCGATTTCGAGCAGTGACTTGAGTAGTCGCTTGCGCTCGTCGAATCTTGCGTGGTGGGCATTGAAGGTGCGCACGAGGTTAAAGTAGCTACCGAGCTTATCACGCCACTCTTGGACGTGCTCTTGGTTATCGGTCTTGGCATTGAGCAGTGCCATTCTCCGTCGACCTGTCCAGCGCAGGATCTCCATCTCAGCGATGAATGGGTCACGCAGCGGCTTACTGGGGTCGATGATGTAGAGGAGACCCGTGCCGTTAATGAGAGGCTCTAGTAGCAGGCATTCGTCTTCGAATTCACCGCTATTTTTAAACTTCGTAATAAAGCCTCGGATAGCGTCGATGCCGGGGGCGCCGTGACTACTGGCGTCATGGATGGCTTGGATCTCGCGCATCGCCTCGATCGGGCGGGAGAACCCTGGGGTGTCGATGAAGCGGATCTTTTCAACACCGTCGAACTTCAGCGGGAGAATCTGGCAGCGGGTGGTCTCGCCCGGAGTGCTGCTGACGCGGATGACGCGGTCATCGTCGACTTCGAGCAGAGTGGCGAGGACAGAGGACTTGCCCATATTGACCTTACCGACGACGGCAAAGCTCGCAATGTCCTGTGAGGTGGGGGCTAGGTGGGGATCACTCATGGGGCTAGGTGGGGGCTAGGTAGGTTGCTACGATTGCTGCTGGTGGCTGAAGTGGTGGACGTCTGTTTCGACGTCTTTCATGCCGTCGATAAAGCGCGTCCACTGCTGGAGCTCTTCGTCATTTCCAATGACCACGTAGTAAATAAGGTGACCAGCTCCGATCGCATCGCGGACTTTCTGGTGGTAGATGGTCATTTGCTTCGGGCTGAGATTCCAGCCTTCGACGAGGAATACCACGCCCATCGCTGAGGACTTGGCGGCTGTGAGTGCCTTCTGCTCACCATCAGCATCGAGGGTTCCGAGGGAGAATCTACTCTCGGGATTAATGCGAAGCTGCTGCAGGAGGAAGGGGCGTAGCTTCTCTGTGCTGAGCTCGATCCCGCCGATATCGAGTAATACTGCACCATCCGACTGGCTCGATGTTACCTCGCCACGCTGGACATTAGTGATCTCACGCCAGAGTGTGCGGTGATGGGACTGCTGGAAGCTAAGGCGAGCGCATGCTCTGTGCTCTAGGATGATGGCACCCAGCCAGAAGAAGATACGAGGCAGTAGTCCCCACAGGGCAAAGGCGGCAAAGAAGAATAAACTCCAGCTTGAGAAGGCGGCGTCGCGTGCCGACATAGAGCTGCCTAGCTGATGGCTGGCACCTTGATTATCACGAGTCGTGGCAGCGAGATTAGTATAGTCGATGGCCTCTGTGGTGGGAAGTAGGTGCAGTGAGGGTGATGATAAGAATGCGGTGAGTGACTTCAGGCTCTCTTCGCCGAACTGAGTGAGAGAGGTCTCCCAGTAGAAGCCGACCTTGAGAAACCAAAGGCAGCCGAAGAGGCCGATGATGAGACCTGCATTATAGCCAATCGCACTGGCTTGGATAATGCGGGTGAGCCGCCATTTCCAGACGTGCTGGTAGTCTCCTGTAGTGAGCTTGGCAATCGGGCTAGAGGAGCCTTCTGCGCCGAACTTTCCGATCACGGCTGAGAGGATGTTTTGTAAAAAGCTCAGAGAGCCCGCCCACTTCCGCCAGAGGAAATACCCAAGCGCACTAACGATGATCAAGAGCCACTGTAGCCCGAGTGTCACCGCGAGGAGTATCCATACATTAAACCCACGCAGCTCAATGCTCTGAGTGCTAGAGCCATCGTATTCGTAGAAGGAAAAAGGCGCGATAAGTCCGCGAATAAGCCCGATACCAAGAAGCATCATCACGACAAAGAGCACGAAGCTAATCATGCTCGCTAGGGCGATCACTCTCTGGCCTTGAGGGGCGCTTTGGCCATCGATAGGGCTGCTTGGTTGCGCGGCACTGACGTCTTCAAGCATCCAGCGGAGCCCTGTGCGGCGTTTTTCAAGCTCGCTGAGTTTACTGAGCTTACTCGACTTGTCTGTAGAGGTCGTCGACTTGAGTGCCTTGAGGTCATCGCGGACGCTGCCACGCCATGCATCACGCCACGCAGAGACATCAGTCATGAGCGACTCGAAGTCGATGATGTCACGGAGATTCCATGTGTGTTTCTTACGGGCAGGTGGACGGGAGCTTTTCACTGGGCGGATGATGGTCTATTTTGGAGTAGGTCACAAACAAATCATCAAATCTAGATATATAGATTTGATGTTGCAAGTGGGTTTTTTATGCTTATCTTCTTGGCGACTCATTATGCCTAGACCTGACGCTACTGCCGAACTCACCGCCGCCTTGGAAAAACGCATCCTCATGCTCGATGGAGCGATGGGCACGACCATCCGTGGCTACGGCCTTAGTGAGGAGGATGCGCGAGGCGAGAGATTTAAGGATAATGAGAAAGATCTACTCAATAATGGTGATATCCTCTCGATCACGCGACCAGATGTGATCTATGATATTCATAAGCGCTTTCTTGAGGCTGGCTCTGATATCATCGAGACGAATTCCTTTTCTGGCACAGCCATCGCGCAGTCAGAGTTCTTTGTCGAAGACCCTCGTGAGTCAGGAGAAGGGCGAAAAGACCCTGAGTTCTACCAAGGTGTCATTGATAATCAGTTCCTGCTCGATCTATCATGGGAGCTTAATTACGAATCTGCTAAGATTGCGCGTGCCGCATGTGACGAGGTAGAGAAGGAAACAGGGATCAAGCGCTACACAGCAGGTGCCATTGGCCCGATGACGGTGGGACTTAATAACTCAGCGGTGGATCCTGATGATCCAGCCTTTCGCACCGTGACCTTCGATCAGGTTTACTTCGACTATAAGCACCAGATCCGCGCCCTCATTGCAGGAGGTGTCGATATCTTGATGATAGAGACTATCTTCGATGCGCTGAACTCCAAGGCAGCACTTGTCGCCATTCAGGATGTCTTCGAGGAAGATGAGCTGACTCTGCCCATTATTATCTCCGCAGCCGTCGGGCGTGGTGGGGAAACGATGATTTCCGCTCAGAAGGCAGAGGCACTCTGGAATGCCGTAGCGCATGTGAAGCCCCTTGTCGTCGGGTTAAACTGCTCGCTTGGCCCTGATGAGATGCGTCCCTTTATCTCCGAGCTAAGTAGCGTGGCTGAGTGCTTCGTCTCCTGCTATCCTAATGCTGGTATGCCGGATGCTCTCTCTGAGACTGGCTTCCCGATGATGCCGAGTGATATGTATGACCATCTGCGTGATTTCGCGGAGTCTGGATTTATCAATCTAGCGGGTGGCTGCTGTGGAAATACCCCCGAGCATGTTGCTGCCATTGCCCAAGGTGTCAGTGGTGTAGCTCCACGCGTCAGACCGACGATTGAGCCCCTGCTGAGACTATCAGGCACGGAGGTTTACAATCACACCGCAGATAAGAACTTCCTCATGATCGGCGAGCGCACCAATGTGGCTGGCTCACCGAAATTCCGCAGACTCGTGCAGGAGAACAAGCTCGAAGAAGCACTCGCCATTGCCCGCCAGCAGGTGGATAATGGAGCACCTGTGATTGATATTTGCTTCGATGACGGCCTGATCGATGGCGTCGAGATGATGACACAGTTCCTCAATCTCGTGCAGTCAGAGCCAGATATTACCAAGGTGCCTATCACCGTCGACTCGTCGAAATGGGAAATCATCGTAGCTGGCCTGAAGTGCCTTCAGGGTAAGGGTATTGTGAACTCCATCTCGATGAAGGAAGGCGAAGATGTCTTCAAGGAGCACGCACGAACCATCATGAAGTTCGGAGCCGCAGCAGTGGTCATGGCATTTGATGAAAATGGCCAAGCAGCAACTTATGAGGAGAAAATCCGCATCTGCGAGCGCGCCTACCGCATCCTCGTCGATGAAGTAGGATTCAATCCCCAAGACATCATCTTCGACCCGAATATCCTCACTGTAGCGACAGGTATCGAGGAGCATAATAACTACGCAGTCGACTTCATCGAAGCCACCCGCTGGATTAAAGAAAACCTCCCCGGAGCTAAAGTCTCTGGTGGTGTGTCTAATGTCTCCTTCTCCTTCCGTGGTAATAACCCAGTGCGCGAGGCGATGCACGCAGCCTTCCTCTATCACGCGGGACAGGCAGGGATGGACATGGGCATTGTCAATGCAGGCATGCTCGAAGTCTATGACCAGATCCCTGAGGACATGCTTAAGCACGTAGAAGACGTATTGCTCAATCGTGACCCAGACGCCACTGAGAGACTTCTCGACTTCGCCGAGCAGTTCAAAGGTATCAAAAAAGAAGCTCAGAAAGAAGACCTCGCATGGCGCGAAGCACCCGTAGAGAAGCGCCTCGAACACGCCCTGCTCAGAGGTATCGACACCTACATCGTCGAAGACACCGAGGAAGCACGACTCATCTACAAGCGCCCGCTTAAGGTCATCGAAGGCCCGCTCATGGATGGCATGGGCATTGTCGGAGACCTCTTCGGCGCAGGTAAGATGTTCCTACCTCAGGTGGTGAAGTCTGCCCGCGTGATGAAGAAGTCCGTAGCCCACCTAGAGCCATTTATGGCGGAGGAAAAGGAGCAAACCATTTTACAAAAGATGAAAGTCACCATGGAGAAAGACTCCTCGGTGACTGAGTCTGACGCACGCAACACAGCGGAGAAAAGCATGAATGCAGGCCGCGTGCTCATGGCGACAGTCAAAGGTGACGTGCATGACATTGGTAAGAATATCGTCGGAGTGGTGCTCGCGTGTAATGGCTTCGAAGTCATTGATATGGGGGTCATGGTTCCCTGTGATAAAATCCTCCAAATAGCCGTTGAGAAGCAAGTCGATGTCATCGGCCTATCTGGTCTGATCACTCCGTCTCTGGATGAAATGGTCAATGTCGCCAAGGAAATGGAGCGTCGCGGCATGAACATCCCTGTGCTCATCGGTGGAGCCACCACCAGCCCCGCCCACACCGCCGTGAAGATCGCCCACCACTACAGCGGACCGATTATCCACGTATTAGACGCCTCGCGCTCAGTGCCAGTCACCACCGCCCTCCTCAGTGAAGACGGTCGCGATAATCTCATCGCTGAGAATAGTGCTAAGCACCAGAAGCTACGTGATAACTTCAACAAAAAAGAAAAAACCACGATCTCAATAGCCGACGCCCGTGCTAATGCCTTCACCTGCGACTGGGATAGCTATCAGCCAGCACAGCCAGAATTCACCGGCACTCGCATCTTCGAAGCGCAGTCACTCAGAGAACTCGCCGAATACATCGACTGGACACCCTTCTTCCACGCATGGGAGCTTCGCGGAGTCTGGGACAGAGAGGAAAAGGTGCTAAAGACCAAAAATGCAGAAGCCGCCGAAGTAGCCCAGAGCCTCTACGCAGATGCCCAAGAACTACTCGAAGAAATCATCACCACCAAGCGCTTCCGTGCTAGTGGAGTCTATGGATTCTTCCCAGCCTACTCAGAAGGTGACGACATCATCCTTCCTGAGCACGACGCCACCTTCCACACCCTCAGACAGCAAGTCGCCAAGACCTCTGGCAAGCCACACATGGCACTCAGTGACTTCGTCGCTGGAAAGGGTAAGGGCGACTACGTCGGAGGCTTCGTCGTTGGTATCCACGGCGCTGACGAATGGGCAGCAGAGCTACGTGAGAAGCACGAAGTCGACTCCGCCATCATGGTGCAGGCCATCGCCGACCGCCTCGCCGAAGCATGTGCTGAG
>JALZUH010000035.1 GCA_023301645.1 Akkermansiaceae bacterium | reverse complement strand
GAACCCTCATCAAAGGCGACTCCATGATCCACTTCCTTGACACCCAGCCAAAAGGTCAGCCGTTTTGCCTATCCGTCAGCTTTGATGCCGTCAAAAACGACAAAGACAGCCAGATGTATGAACCGCATGTAAAGCTATTTGAAAATAAGGAAATGTGGGTCCCTGGCAACTACGTCGAAGGTAAAAATACGAAATTACCCAAAGTCCTAGACCATTGCCGAGGAACCTACCTCCATGACGCACGCACCGCCACACCTGAAGAATACCAGCGCAGAACACGACGCTTTGCCGTGCAAGGATACACTGTCGATCAGCAAGTAAAGCGCCTCGTCGAAAAGCTTAAAGAAATAGGTGAGCTGGACAACACCGTCATCATCTATTCATCGGACAATGGAAGATTCCACGGAGCACACGGACTTTTTGACAAAGCCATCCTCTATGATGAATCCGTCAAACAACCCCTCATCATATCAGACCCTCGTGCTCCAAAGAAGCTACGCGGACTCCGCAAAGAAGAAATGGTCTCCTCCGCTGACATCGCCCCAACCATCCTCGCCCTGGCAGGAGTAACCACTCCAGCTAGCATGAAAGGCGCTAACCTCAGAGAGCTATTAGTCAGCACGGAAACCCCAAAAGACTGGCGTGACACCGTCCTTATGGAGAACTTTTTCATTCAGGAAATGTTCTCCAAACACAAGACACACAAGAAAATCAGCCACGAAGAGTTCAACCAGCTCATCATCGCAGATAATCGCTCATACCGCAGCCAGGGTGTCCGCACCGAGCGCTATAAATACTTCTCATACCACGAGCACGATCCAGTGATCGAAGAGCTCTACGACATGCAAAAAGACCCCCTTGAGCAGAACAACCTAGCTAATGACGACGAGTATCTTGAACTACTCCATCAGATGAGACAGAAAACCAAAGAGCTCATCAAAACAGCTCAGAACTAAATCAAAATAACAGCTAACGAAGCTTGACCCAATAACAAGACTTCAGCAACCTTCATACTATGAACATTCTCGTAGTAGGTGGTGCAGGGTATATTGGCAGTCATTGCGTCAGGCAGCTCCTCTTAGCTGGGCACACCCCTATCATTCTTGATAACCTCATCTATGGCCATGCAGCTGCCATTCCAGAGGGGTGTGCCTTTTTTAACGAAGACCTCGGCAATCGAGCGGCGGTTGCGACCATCCTCGCCGAAGAGCAAATTGACGTCGTCATGCACTTCGCCGCCTACATTAATGTAGGCGAATCCGTCAATGACCCGCTCAAATACTACGAAAACAATGTAGGCAACACCATCCAGCTACTACTGGCCATGAAGGACGCTGGTGTTAGCAAATTCGTCTTCTCCTCTACCTGCGCCACCTATGGCGACCCAGAGACGCTGCCATTGCTCGAAGACATGGCTCAAGCCCCCATTAACCCATACGGCGCGACCAAGCTTCACGTAGAACACATCCTACAAGACCTCGCCCGCTCTGGAGAAATATCCTCTGCTGTATTCCGCTACTTTAATGCCTCTGGAGCAGCAGCAGACGGTCAGATTGGAGAAGACCACTTCCCAGAAACCCACCTCATCCCGCTCGCTATTGCCGCCGCTACAGGCCAGCGCCCCGCCTTGAAGATATTCGGCACCGACTACCCCACACCTGACGGCACCTGCCTCAGAGACTACATCCACGTTGATGACCTCTCCCGCGCACACATTGCCGCCTTCCAAAAGCTCGAAGAGCCAAATACCTTCGTCCACTACAATCTAGGGACAGGCAAGCCGAGCTCCGTCAGAGAAATCCTCAACGCTGTCGAAAAAGTCACAGGCCTCCCCGTCCCAGCAGAAGAAGACGAGCGCCGTGCTGGCGACCCGCCCTCACTCTACGCCGACAACACCAAAGCCCGCGAAGAGCTCAACTGGGAGCCACTATTCATGGATGTTCAATCCCTCATCGCCTCCGCGTGGAAATGGCACCAAAACCACCCAAATGGATACAATGATCCAAAAGGTCAGCATTAAAGCTCCTTATTAGAAGTCGAAGATTGACTCTTATTCAAACCAGATGAAACCTACCCGCATGCAAGAAGACCTCCACTACTGCCAAGATTACTTTGCCTACACTCGCAGAAAATCTCGCGAAATCATGGTAGGAAACGTCGGTATCGGAGGGGATAATCCCGTGCGTGTGCAGTCGATGATCACCTCTGACACGCGTGACACAGAAGCCTGTGTAAAGCAGATCCTAGAGCTTGCCGCCGCAGGATGTGAGATCGCACGAGTCACAGCACAGACCAAAGTCTACGCAGCTAATTTAGAAAACATACGCGATGGAGTCCGCGCAGCAGGATGTGACATCCCACTAGTAGCAGATATCCACTTCAAGCCCGACGCCGCATTCGAAGCCGCCAAATGGGTCGAAAAAATCCGCGTCAACCCAGGCAACTACGCAGATAAGAAGAAATTTGAAATTCGTGAATACAGCGACGAGCAATACGCAGAAGAACTCGAGCGTATCCGCGACGACTTCGCACCACTCGTAGAGCTCTGCAAGGAACTCGGACGTGCCATGCGCATCGGCACCAATCACGGCTCACTCTCTGACCGCATCATGAATCGCTACGGCGACACCCCGCTCGGCATGGTCGAGAGCGCGCTAGAATTCGCACGCATCGCACGCGAGCACGACTTTCATAACTTCTGTTTCTCCATGAAAGCCTCCAACCCTAAAGTCATGGTCGAGGCATACAGGCTACTCGTAGCACGACTCGACGCAGAAGGAGCTGACTGGAACTACCCCATCCACCTCGGTGTCACAGAAGCAGGTGACGGTGAAGACGGGCGCATCAAGTCCGCCATCGGCATTGGCTCACTCCTCTCCGACGGAGTAGGTGACACCATCCGCGTCTCACTCACAGAAGATGCCATCTACGAGATCCCCGTAGCCAAGGCCATCATTGCCAATATCAAAAACAGCCACATCCCCACTGATCCCAAAGGAGCAGCACGCGGAACCCTCGGCTACGACCCGTTCTCCTATAACAGACGCAAAAGCCACGCCATCGAGATTAATGGCCACAAACTTGGTGCAGACAATACCATCAGAGTCTTCACCACAAAAAGCAACTGGGACGCCCTTGCTCATAAAATCGACAAACTCGGAGACTTCACCCCAGAAGCCGTCATCGAAGACTCGCCAGTCATCACCGTCGACCCCTACGACGACGATGCTATCATGAAGCTCAATGCCACCGAGCAGCCGCAGCTCGTCACCATCAGCGACGACACCGGCTGCTCTGTCATTCACGGCTTCCGCCTACTTGCATCGAAGCTAGCAGCCCACCACCCGATTCTGCTCAAGGACACCCTCAGCCCCTCAGCTAATCAAGAGGCCGAGTTTATCGACAACCTCATCACCGCATCGCGAAATATCGGCTCACTCCTCTGTGACGGTATCGGTGACGCCATCATCATCCAAGGTGAGGCCGCCCCCGGCCAGTCACTCCGCCTCGCCTATAACGTCCTCCAAGCCGCTGGCTCTCGTATTTTCAAGACCGACTACGTCGCCTGCCCATCCTGTGGTCGGACACTCTTCAACCTACAAGAAACCACACAGAAAATCCGCTCCGCTACAGGCCACCTCAAAGGCGTGCGCCTCGCCATCATGGGATGCATTGTCAATGGCCCAGGCGAAATGGCAGATGCCGACTTCGGCTACGTCGGAGGAGCCCCCGGTAAAATCAACCTCTACGTTGGCAAAAAAGCCGTCAAATTCAACATCCCTGAAGCAGAAGCCGTAGACCGTCTTATCGACCTCATCAAAGAACACGACAAATGGGTCGACGCCCCACTAGACGCACCCACTGTGATCTAAACTCACTGATCTTCACCCTGCGCAATTGAAATTCCACCTCACACAAAATCATGGCTAAAGCTGAAAAAACCTACATCGTCTACCTGCTTAAAAACAGAATGAACCGCCGCTTCACAGGCATCACAGACGACGCCGACAAAGAGCTAACTCGCCACAACAAAGGTGAATTCAAAGGCACCAAACAATTCAAGCCATGGCAGCTAGAGTGGTATAGTGAGCCCCTCTCAAGAAACGACTCACTCAGACTCGAAGAACAACTTCGCCTGCACAAAAAAAGCACCTCCATGCTCGAACAAATCACCAAAAAGCAGGACATGGGTTTGTAATATAGCATTTCACCGACACCGCTCCCAATCACAGCCGTCAACGGCTTCAATATCAGAGGGTTAGACCTCCGAACTCCTCAATTTACTCGAAAACGCTAAAAAACGAGTAAAACTTGCACTATTTGCAATAAAACATTTGCATATTGCTTGCCGACCCACTTTATTGCGCGTCCCGCGAGCTTAAAACTTGCCGTAGGTCCTCTCTCAATCAGCCAACTGTCAGCCCTTGACGACTCGCTGATCCTAGCTCGCCAGAGGGTAACCCGGCCACCCCATATAATATATGTCAGAAGACACTAATAATACTGAAGAACTCGAAGAAGGTTCAGCTTTCAAGCTAGATCGCTTCGAACTCCCAAACCGCCTCACAAAAAATGAAGAAACTGAAACTGATCTCTATGCTCAGTTTTCAGCAGAGCCATTTGAAGGAGGATACGGTCACACGATAGGTAACTCCCTCCGCCGCGTGCTCCTCTCATCACTTGAAGGTGCCGCAATCACATCTGTAAGAATCGCTGGTGTTCAGCACGAATTCTCAAGCCTACCAGGCTGTGTAGAAGACGTCACCGACATCATCCTTAACCTTAAGAAAGTCAAATTCAAGCATCACGGCAAAGAGCCACGCGTGCTTACCATTAAGGCTGACAAAGAAGGTGTTATTACAGCTGGAGACATCCAAGACGACAACATGTATGAAGTCGTCAACAAGGATCAAATCATCTGCACACTTGACCGCAAGGTGAAGTTTGACTGCGAATTCGAACTTAAAGTCGGTCGTGGTTTCAACACTGGTGACGAGAACAAGCGCCCTGACATGCCAATCGGCGTCATTGCTATTGATTCTATTTTCTCACCTGTTGTTCGTGTTAAATACGCAGTTGAAGCAACACGTGTTGGTCAAATGACTGATTACGACAAGCTTGTCCTCGACGTATGGACTGACGGACGTGTTGAGCCATCTGACGCACTTCTACAAGCATCTGCAATCCTTCGTCACCACCTCGACGTATTCGTCAATTACGACGAAAACGCTGTCGACTTTGAAGAAGCACCTGCTGAACAGAGCGAAGAAAATGCAGCTCTTAAGAAGCTTCTTAACATGAGCGTTAACGAAATCGAACTTTCTGTTCGTGCTGCTAACTGCCTCAATAACGCAAACATCACTACCGTGGGTCAACTCGCTTCTAAGAGTGAGCCAGAAATGCTCAAATATCGTAACTTCGGTAAGAAGTCACTTAATGAAATTAAGGAGAAGCTCGTTGAGCTCGGCCTTGGTCTCGGCATGAACATCGACTCATCACTACTTGCTGGAGCACTTGCTGCTGTAGCTGCACCTCGCCTCGGCGCAGAAGACGACGCACCTGTCGGACTTGCTGACCTGATCGCACAAAACTTAAACGACTAACTATCCGTAAGGACCTATTTACATGAGACACAGAAAAAAAACTGTCAAACTACAACGCGATGCAGCTCACCGCCGCGCGCTTCTCTCCAATCTTACATGCAGCCTAATCGAGCATGGACGAATCCGCACTACATTAGCTAAAGCTAAAGCGCTTCGCCCTATTGCAGAGAGAATGGTTACACTTGCTAAGCGTGGCGACCTCCATGCACGCCGTCAGGCAATCGCATCACTTCGCCAGAAAGACGCCGTCAAAAAGCTCTTCACTGAAATCGCTGCTGCGAGCGAAGGCCGCCAAGGTGGATACTGTCGTATCACCAAGCTCGGTGCACGCGTGAGCGATTCTGCTCCAATGGCATACATTGAGTGGACAGACATCGAAGACATGGCTGCTGCCAATGTCGAAGCCTAAGATCATCAACACATAGATCTATCTCTTTTCAATGCGCGCTCATCACTGAGCGCGCATTTTTTGTGCCTTCTATTCAGGTCTACCTAAATCACCTTAATTCAAACATATAAATCAAATTACCTTTCTAATATTTTCAATGGTTTACTGTCGCCGCAAAATAAGACTTGCGTCTTCCATGCAACCTTTTACCCTATAATCTTTATAAATGAGGTCACATTTCACCCCCCAATATAAGAACCAATGAAATCAAGAAAAAATCTAACTCGATTCACCTACGAAACAACTGCATTTCAAGGTTGGCGTTTATGTCTGAATAAGACAGGCTCAACATTCACCAAGTATTTTTCTGATAAAAAATATGGAGGTGAACGCAAAGCTCTCCAAGTGGCAACAACTGCACTCGAAGAGATCAGGGAGATCATCGATGATTCTCGTCGTGTAAACGGCAAACTCAGTAAAGCTACTATTGGCAAAATTCAAAAAGTGCTCAAAGCCGCCTAATTAGAAAATCATCCCCCCCATGACAAACAGACAGCCTAAAATCTGTCTGTTTTTTCGTATACATCTAACAGCACAGGACTACCGTCCCCTGCAGTGAACCGTTCATCCAGCCACCATTATGTCTCAAATTAGCTACTACAACCGATCCACTCAGCAAATAGAGGTCGAACAAGTCTACGGAGAAGGTTTTCTCAAATGGGCCTACGGAAATCCACTAGGCAAAATCGCCCTACACAGCTTTGTCAAAAGGCCTGCTTTCTCCGCGTGGTATGGCAGAAGGATGAACCAAGCTAAAACACAGGCTAAGATAGCGCCCTTCATCGAAGAATATAAACTCGATGCGAGCGAGTTCGAGCACCCCGTCGAGAGCTACAGATCATTTAATGAGTTCTTTTACCGCACCCTCAAGAGCGAAGCACGCCCGATTAACAAAAGCTCACTCGTCTTCCCTGCCGACGGTAGACACCTCGGCTTTAAGGACATTAGCAAGGTCGAGGGCTTCTTTGTCAAAGGGCAAACCTTCGATATCCACCAGCTCATCGATAATAAAGAGCTCTCTGAAAAATACAGCCGCGGCAGCCTCGTGCTCTCGCGATTATGCCCAGTCGACTACCATCGATTCCACTTCCCAGTCGCAGGTGCTGTCAGTGAGACCAAGGTCATCAACGGCCCACTATTCTCAGTTTCCCCTATAGCGCTCTCGCGCCAGCTATCCTACCTCTGGCAAAACAAACGAACCATCACTGAAGTCGACACCCCCGACATGGGTAAAGTCCTCGTGCTAGAGATCGGAGCGACCTGTGTTGGATCCATTAACCAGAGCTACCAAGCAGCGACCAACGTCTCTAAAGGTGATGAAAAAGGCTACTTCGCCTTTGGCGGATCATCCACCATCACTATCTTCGAGCCAGGTGTCGTGAACCTCTCTGAAGACCTCCTTAACAACTCCTCCAAGCAGATTGAAACCTACGCTCTCATGGGCGACTCCATGGGTGAGATCAATCCGAGCTAAAATGCTCCCAGCCAGAGCTCGCCATCTGTGGCATCACCTGATCAGCCGTGAGCTCACCTACCGCCGTCAGCTCTAGATCGGGAAACACCTGCGACCAAGCAACCTTTAGCTCGCTCACTATTTCTGGCGACACACACAAGAGCAGCTCGTAATCCTCCCCGTCCCCGATAGCCTGTGCTCCATCGCAGCCCTCGCTACAGGGTAGCTTCGTCTCATCAATACGAAAGCTGCAGCAACTCGCCGCTGCCAATCGTGGTAAATCCTTGGCAAGCCCGTCTGACAAATCCATCATCGCGCTGATCTGAAAGTTCTCTGTAAGCCACTGAGCCTCAGCTAATCGAGGCTGAAAGGTAAGATGCTTCCCCGCAAGTGACCCTCCAAG
>JALZUH010000034.1 GCA_023301645.1 Akkermansiaceae bacterium | reverse complement strand
TTTGCTGAATTTATGGAGATTGGGTTAAGAGGGTGTAGCTTGTTAATGGCTGACTTGGCTGCATGGCGATATCTAGTATCTGATGTCGCGATAGCCTTTAAAACGCTGAGATCATCTGACGAGCCGATACTGCCTAGAGCGGCAATGCTATTGAGCCTGATGCTAGCATCCGTGTCGTCTGAGTGTGCTAGCTGGCGGACTATAGCGCTGTGCTGCTGGAGCTGGAGCATGCCGACGGCATTAATGGCTGAAATTCGGGTGATCTTGTTCACATCATTCTCACCTGCTATAGTGCTACTGAACCATGGTTGGAGGGAGTCGATGACTGGGCTGAGCGTGGTATCTGATACTCCGCCGCTCTTCATGTCGATGAGTGCCATGAGGGTGGTGCCCGGGATGGATGTGTGGGCGAGGGTAGTGTCGGTGATGACAGCACCTAGTGTGGTGGCTACTTCTTCTACGCGCTGTGGGTCTGATTCTGAAGGTGTCTCAATAATTCCTGCACGTGGGGTAACCCACTGGCTCAGGTGCTGGACAGCGTAGTCGCGGAGGACTTCGGGGGCGTCAATGTCGCGAATGATACTGAGCATGCTGCTGGTGTATCGATCTTTACCGATGCCCTGCTTGCGCAGCTGCTCCATGATTTCATTTACGACGACCCACCAGTTCTCTTCTTGTCCAGGCTGTGGAGAGTGAGTGAGTAGGTCGTAAAGGCTATCGATCTCATCTGCAGTGAGTGAGTCAGCATCCATGCGAAGTAGGATGTCACGACGAAGCTCCCAGCGGATGGAGGTGTCGGTGATCTTGTCTATGATGGATACCTTGCGCTTCGCTTTAGTAGATGATGAGGAACTTGATGATCTGGTGGCTGAGGAAGTGCTCGGCAGGGCTTGATTCATGCCTGCTTCTGTTGCTTGCTCTTGATTGTGACCTTTCGATACTTGAGAAGACTCGGGCGACTTGGAAATCTGCCAATAGCCTAGTGCTCCTGCTCCAATGATGGAGAGGGTTGCTAGGGTGATGGTGGATTTATTCATGGCTAGTGATTGTCTATATCGGTGTATCTATCTCTGTAGCGATTTTTTTTGACGGGGGGGGAAGCCGGCTAACGTCGCGTCACGAAGACACCGTTTCGATCATAGATGTCGAGGTAGTGGCAGAAGCCACCAGTCAGCCCAATTGGGAAAAGGAAATCAAGGTGGTAGACGCCATTAATGAAGTCTTCTGCTCTGAGTGTCCGCGTCTTCGTGCCATCTAGGAAGGTAACGCCTGAGCGGTGGATCGTAACTACGACACTTCCGCCAGCTGGGAGGTCAGTTGCTACGATAGGCGAGTTAATCTGGATGTAGCCATTGAAGTCTCTGCTGAAGAAGGTGCTAGTCTGACCTGTCTGAATAACGTCGGCGATGCCGATGAGATTAAGCGGCTGCGTTGCTAGTATAGGGCCGTTCTCATGGAGGCGGGCGATGAGGTTGTATTGGCCTCTAAGTTTAGGGCTGGCTTGGAGGGCTATGTTGGAGGAGCTGACCGTGTAGTTTTGGTCAATACCTACGGCATTACCACCTTCAAAGTAGATATCTGGGCTGACGAGTGATGGTGAAAAGTTTAATGCTCCTATACTGTTACTGACAAGATCCATGGCTACAGGTGAGAAGCTGGCTTGCTTCACATGAACGGTGAGGGTTCCTGTGGTGCCGTCTGCTGCTGTGGCTGTGATGGTCTTAGTGCCTGCTTCTGCGCATAGGTAGCTAACGTAGCCTGTATCTGAGTCTAGTTCTTTTGCTCCGCCACCACCGTAAACTTGAACTTCAGCTAATGTGAGCACGTAGGAGTCGGCTCTGCCTTTGCCTAGCTTTTGGATTCTTACAATACTTCCAAGAACGGGGCTTGGTAGCAACCATCTCTCATTTGCTTGTGCATATCCGCTGGTAGTAAAGAAGTCTTGGGAGGTCACGGTGCTGCCGCTAGCATTGATAATGCTAATGCGGTAATTTGATAGGCGCCGCCCTAGGGTGCCATTGGTTCTGTTCCATAGTGACACCTCTGATATAGAGCGATCTGCTCCTAGATTTACTTGCCACCATGAATCTGCGACCTTGCTGGTGTGCGTGCTGGTATTGCTCCACCAATTACCATTGCTGTTACCATCTATAGCGCGAGCTGCTGAACCTCCAAAATCGGTAGTAGACTGTGACGCTATCGCGCCATGCACTCTTGCCCAATTGTTATGTGGGATCGTAAGGGACGCTACCTGCTGTGAGGGATTACCTGCGGTGAGCTTTAGCGAATCACTTGCTCTGATGATGAGTGTTTCGGACTCTAATACGTCTGTGCTCTGCCACTGGATAGCGCCTTGCTCACTAAGATTGCCTTCTAGCTGTAGCGTGAAGGGCGTGGACCCTTGTTCATTGAGCGGTAGTGATGCAAACCAGTGATGATTATCTAGTCCTTTCTGCACACCTGATCCATTAAGGTCAACCTGTGATGTAATGCTGGCCTGTCCTTCTAAGAAAGCTGGAGATGTGCGTGAGAGTGGCTGGTATGGGGCTAGGGTATTAGCTCCTGTGAGCTGCGAGGTGATCCAGTCTGGGTGACCGTCATTATCGAGATCGGCTCCTTGCGGCTCAAGTATCTGGATACTCTGAAAGGTGACTACGCGGCGGGCGGCGAGATTGTCAATTTCGATACGAAGATTGTGCGTGCCTGCGCTGAGCAGCGGGGTGAGTATGCGTAGGATGGCTTCTGAGTCTTGGCTATAGGCTAGGCTTTTCTTGCTAACGACATTTCCGTCAATGGAGATGATGAAGTCTACATTTTCCTGAAGGTAAAGGTCTCCCGCTAGCTTAGTGGCGGCATTAATCGACCAGTAGCCTGATGTGGGCACGGTGAAGTTCCAGCTGATGTCACCTCGGAATGATGAGGGGATGAGGCCTTGGCTGGTGGATGTCCATGTGAGTCCGTCACTGGAATAGCTGCTGAGATCGAGGCTACTGAGGAGTGTTTCTGATGGTGCGTCAGTGAGCGCTGGATCAGTGCCGAAACTGTTTACTTCATCACCGTCACTGAGTCCGTCACCATCGGTGTCGGCCTCAACAATATTGAAGTTG
>JALZUH010000033.1 GCA_023301645.1 Akkermansiaceae bacterium | reverse complement strand
AACTCGACACTCAATCCCTTCCGAGCGAATAACACTCAGATCATCGATGCAGAAAGCAATGAGCTCAACCAAGCATACCTCCAGCTCAAGCACCAGAACTTCACTGCCAGAATAGGTCGCCAGCGTATTCAATTGGACAATCTCCACTTCGTCGGAAATGCTGGCTGGAGACAGAATGAGCAAACATTCGAAGCCGTATCGCTCAACTACGAAGACTCCAAGTATTTCTTCCACTACAGCTTCGCCAACCAACTCAACCGAGTCTTCGGCTCAGAAGCCCGCGGTAATCAACGTAAGTTCGAAGGAGACATGCACCTCATCAATGCCTCAGTCAAAGTTGGCGAATCTAAGATTGGCGGCTACGCCTACCTTCTCGAATTTGACGCTCCAGCCACCTTTGCTAACTCAAACACCTACGGTGCCCAAATTGACTACCGAGGTTTTCACGCAGAATACGCCTACCAGACCGAATCTGGAGACAAAGAAGCCTATGGAGCAGACTACGCCCACGTTTACTACGCGTCCAAAACACACAACCTAAACTATAAATTCGGAGTAGAATACCTGCAAGAAGACTTCGTCTCGCCCACAGCAGCCCTACACGGCCCCAATGGCTACGCCGATGTCTTCATTGCAGCGCGGCGCGGCATTCCGGGCAACGAGCTCGACGGACTCGCAGACATCTATGGCTCGGTATCCACGCAGATCAATAGCATCAAACTCCAAGGTGACGTTCACTACTTCTTTGATGACTCCTTTGCAGACTCATACGGCTGGGAGGTAGACTTTGTGATATCTAAGAAGATCAGTGACAACCTCACTGTCCTTGGAAAAAGCGCCTACTTCGTAGGTGATGAGCGCAACATCTTCAACCAAGACGTCATCCAGAACTCTGTGCAGCTAGATTACAAATTCTAAGTAATACCAAAAAATGACCAAGCCGTGTTCGTCTCGTTCACGGCTTTTTGCTGCCCCCTGCTTCCCACTCTCAACCCTTTAGGTGAAAACATTTTCGATCTAGCCTTTACCTATCACCATCTGCCAATAGAATCCCTCGCCCTCCCCCTAACCGACATCTATCATGAAGAAGTTCTTTAGCCCTCGATTACCAGCCTACACAGCTGCAGCGTTATTATCTATCGTCCTCGCTGTCCTGCCGTCTTGTTCACCGGGACCGAGTATTGTTAAACGCCAGCCTATTGACACCAGCGCGCTGATCCCGAGTAAGACATTTAGCAATGCCCTCGAAGAGTCAATGGAATCTCCATGGAGAGAAGGCAACCTCATCCAGACACTCATTAATGGCGCTGCATTCTACCCAGCGATGTTGCGTGATATTCGATCAGCAAAGAAAACCATCACCTTTGAAACATTCGCCTTTGTTGACGGGCACACAGCCAGAGAATTCGTCGCAGCTCTCTCAGAGAGATCAAAGGCAGGCGTCGACGTCCACATGATCCTCGACAAGATCGGCAGCCAGCTCATCGGTGATGAAAACATCAAAAACTTAACCGACGCAGGCATAGACCTCCGCTTTTACCACCCACTCTCTGCCTTCAAGCCACTCGAATACAACATCCGAGATCACCGCAAGATCATGGTCGTAGACGGCACTGTAGCCTATACTGGTGGCTGCGGCATAGGTGATGCATGGAGAGGGAATGCGCAATCTCGATACGAATGGCGCGAAACTCACTACCGTGTCACAGGCCCTCTCGTAGCCGACCTGCAGAAAGGCTTTAATATCAACTGGGTAAAAACCGGCGGACCCAAGCTCGCAGGACTCGACTACTTCCCCCCTCTCAAGCGTGCAGGTAACATGACAGCCCAAGCCTTTGACTCGCAGCCACAAGACAAAATATTCCCCGTCCCTCACCTCTACCGCCAGGCCTTCGCCTCAGCGCGCAAAAGCATCATCATCCAAAACTCATACATCGTCCTCGACAGTGTCATGATGGATGCTGTTCTCGACGCAAGAGCCAGAGGAGTGCATGTAGAAATGATCACCTCCTCCGACCACTGCGACTCGTGGCCGGTGAGAAAAGCCTCAGTCTTTCAGCAGCACAAGCTACTCAAAGCCGGTGTTCATATCTATGAATTCCAGCCATCGATGATGCACTGCAAGGTGCTCGTCATTGATGAAAAATTCGCCTCCATTGGATCGGCGAACCTTGACCCACGCTCGCTCTATATCAATGACGAGTCGAATGTAAACGTGCTCAATGAAAGCTTCGCCAAAGACCAACTCAAAGCCATCGAAGCAGATAAGAAACGCAGCAAGCGCATCCTCACGTCGAAATCTCCTTGGAGACCCGTCGACTGGCCAATGCGAGCTCTCCTAGGGGTCAGTAAATCCCAGCTGTAGAAAGCCCCGCGAGGCAATGCCCGCTGCATGAGAGGAATTTACAAAATAAGTCTTATTTTACCATCGCTATCGACCAAGTATTCACTACGCTAAGCCGCTGTGAACTTAAGACCACCGACACCATTCCAGAGCAAGACTCTGTGGCGAGCACTTACAGGACTTGCCATACTCATTATTGGACTCCTCATCGTAGGCTTCATCTGGCTATCAGGACAAGTGCTCGGCTACCTTCAGCCCGTGCTCGTCCCTCTTGCAGTAGCGGGTATCACTGCCTACCTGCTTGACCCGATCGTCAGCTGGCTACAGGTCAAAGGCCTCTCAAGAATCAAGGCAGTCATCAGTGTATTCGGATCATTTATCGTCATCATTGGACTCCTCTCATGGTATATCGTCCCACCTATCGTCGACCAGCTCAGTGATAAGGAAAAACGCCAAGAATTCAGCGAAAACCTCGTCTACACACTCAAGAACGTGCAGCAGCACCCATGGGTAAACCACTGGCTTGAAGAAGACCCAGACGTAACCATTCAAAACGCCAAGAGTGACACCCCTCTCGACATTCACCCCCCCGAAGAAGAATGCAAGGTCGCCTTCGAAGACACCAGACTAGCGGCTCTTCTCCCCGATAATCTCGTCACCAATGTCCTTACATGGGCAAAAGGCGGAACTTCAAAAATCCTCGGATTCTTCGGCATCGCCCTAGGATTCGTCATGTCACCGATCTACCTCTACTACTTCCTCAAGGAAAGTTCAGGCATCAAAGCCCACTGGCATGAATACGTGCCACTGAAGGCATCGAAGTTCAAAGACGAAGTCGTCAGCTCACTCCAAGAGATCAACGGCTACCTCATCTCCTTCTTCCGTGGACAAATGCTCGTAGCCTTCATTGACGGCCTACTCGTTGGTATCGCCCTCATGATCTTCGGCCTTCCATACGGCCTCATCATCGGACTACTACTCGCCGTTCTCGGAGTGATCCCCTTTATTGGCAACATACTCTGTATGATCCCAGCATGTATTATTGCCTACGTTCACTTTTCCAAAGTCCAGCAAGACCCAGCCACAGGACAAGACATCCTCATCCACGCATGGTCATTTCTCCCCCATGTATGGGCTTACCCAGTCATCGTCATTGGTATCTTCCTCGTCGTGCAGCAGATTAACTCACTTGTCACTGCACCCAAGATCGTAGGCGACTCCGTAGGACTGCACCCCATGACAGTCATCTTCTCCATGCTTTTCTGGTCACTACTACTCGGAGGCTTCATCGGAGCTCTCCTTGCCGTGCCACTAACGGCAGCCGTTAAGGTGCTCTTCCGCCGCTACATCTGGGAGCGCAAAATCATGGATAACCCCATCGAATGTATTGATGGCAACTAAGGCGTGATCCATAAATCAACAAGTCCGATCTAGCCCCCCAAGGCACCTAAAGATAACGATTTTAAAAAATCATCAAATTCACGGGAACAAACTTGCATTACGATTACTCCTATAGAACACCCAACCTGATTATCACTTAAAGAACATACCACCACATGAAGACACCTCGCACCTTATTCACCCTACTAGCCCTGCTCTATGCAGCGCTACTCATCCCCTTCAGCCAAGCGCAGTATAATCCCTTTACTGATGATAAGACTGAGTCCAAGAGAACTACGGTAACCCTCACCCCAGAAGTAACCGCTATTGCCCCGGGTAAGGAATTCACCGTCGCCATCACTCTCAAGCATGCTGAGGGTTGGCACTCCTACTACTCAAATCCAGGTGGGCCAGGTCTCCCTCTCAACTTTAAGTGGGAACTACCAGAAGGCTACAAAGCCGCCAAACTTCACTGGGCAACACCTCACCTCTACGAAAGTGACGCCACCCAGTTTTACGTCTACGAAGGTAGCTACACCTTCCTACTCGACATCACTGCACCGAGCACAGCTAAAGTAGGTGACAAGGTGACCTTACTAATCACTCCTACATGGCAGCTTTGTAATGAGTCGGGCTGTGACGCACCTTCATCAGAAGAGTTCGCCCTACAGCTTCAGGTCGCAGAGACAGCGAGCATTAATGAAGACAAAAAAGAGCTCTTTAGTAACGCTCGCAGCCACATGCCAAAAAGTGGCAATGGCATCAGTGTTTCATCAGAAGTTGCAGACGGAAACCTCGTCCTCAAGGTATCTGCCGATCACATCACATCCAGCGAGCTCCACTACATCGACAACGCTCGACTCACTGACCCAGCCCAAACACAGAGCATCACTGAGAATGCAGGCGTATATACCATCACCGCACCTCTTGCTGAAGGCGCCACCACTGGTAGCAACATCACTGGTCTACTACTCGTAGATGGCAAGACAGCCTACACCATCGACAGTCAGCTAGCCAATGGTGCAACGGCTACAGCAACTAATAGCGATCAAAGCTCCGCATCATCTGGTCACGGATCAATCAATCACACAGCACCTAGTGCTGAAGACATCGCAGCAGCCGCCAAGCTCTATGATGCAGAGACCCCGATCGACTATGTTCTACTCGACGGTTCAAAGGAAAAGAGCCACACGCTGATCACAGCACTAGGCTTCATCTTTCTTGGAGGATTCTTACTCAACCTCATGCCTTGTGTATTCCCAGTCTTAGGAATCAAGGTCATGGGATTTGTCCAGCAAGCTGGCTCAGATGCACGTAAGATCAAGTTCCACGGATTAGCATTTATGGCAGGACTCGTCGTATCCATGTGGGTGCTCGCTGCCATCATTTACATCCTCATCTTCACCTTCGGACATGATATCAACTGGGGACAGCAGCTAACTAATCCTATATTCTTAGCCTTCATGATCCTCCTCCTCTTCCTCTTTGGTCTTAACCTAGCTGGAGTCTTTGAGGTCGGAACATCACTCACCGGAGCAGGTGGAGACTTACAGGCCAAAAAAGGCTACTCAGGCTCATTCTTCTCAGGTGTGCTTACCACCCTTATTGCTACTCCATGTAGTGGTCCATTCCTAGGATCAGTCTTAGGATATACGCTGAAGCAACCACCACTTCAGGGCATGATTATCTTTACCGTATTCGCCCTAGGTATCTCGGTTCCTTACGTGCTACTTTCCTTCTTCCCAGCACTTATTAACAAGCTCCCTCGCCCAGGTGGCTGGATGGTAACCTTCAAGCAGATTATGGCATTTGCCCTCTTTGCTACAGCAGCCTACTTCTTCCAGAGCTTCGCTAAGATCACAGGAACATCTGGAGCATCATGGCTCGTCATGGCTATCGTTATCCTCAGCCTCGCTGTATGGGCTTATGGTAAGTTCGCAACACCCTACACACCTAAGCTTAAGAAATACATTTGGGGTATCGGATTCCCACTACTCGTAGCTATTGGCGGTGTCTACATCACCAAGGCAGCTACCGAGCAAAGAGCCCCCGCTACACCGATCACAGCTTCCTCATGGTATCCTGGAGTAGTAGAGCAAAACAGAGCCAAAAAACGGGTCGTCTGGGTCGACTACACAGCTGACTGGTGACTACAGTGCAAATCAAATGAGAGCCGTGTGCTTGAATCAAAAGAAGTCGAAGCTGTATTAGAAGAACTCAACGTCCTCGTTGTCACTGCTGACAACACCGATGGCGGAGCCCTTATTAAAAATGACTACGCTCGTGCCAACCGTAAATCACTACCCGTAAACCTAATCTACCCAGCTGATGAAACCCAACCAGCAATCATGATGCCTGAGATCCTTACTAAGGATGACGTCATAGAAGCCCTCAGAAGGGCTGCCCAATAGAATAACTCCTCAATAAAGAGTTTAATCAACACCGTCATTTGCCATTGTAAATGACGGTGTTCTTGTATCTAGTCCTTTTTTAATTCCCCACCTCAACCTCACTTATTCTACCCTTATGATTCCAAACGTCCTCGCTGAACGCTACGCCTCTAATGCTATTTCTGAAATATGGTCCGCTGAAGGCCGCATCGTGCTCGAGCGTGAGTTTTGGATCGCCGTGATGAAAGCCCAAAAAGACCTTGGCTTAGACATCCCCCAAGAAGCTATCGATGCCTACGAAGCGGTGAAGTCACAAGTAAACCTCAGCTCTATCATGGAGCGTGAGCGCATCACACGCCACGACGTCAAAGCCCGCATCGAAGAGTTCTGCGACCTAGCAGGTCACCAGCATATTCACAAAGGCATGACCTCACGCGACCTTACTGAGAATGTTGAGCAACTCCAGGTCTTCCGATCGCTCCTCATCGTGCGTGATAAAACAATCGCCGCTCTCTCTCAGCTCAAAAATCACTCAATCCAGTGGCGTGACCTCATGATCACAGCGCGCACACACAATGTAGCAGC
>JALZUH010000032.1 GCA_023301645.1 Akkermansiaceae bacterium | reverse complement strand
GCTTTTGTGGTAAAAAACAACGTTATGAAAGATTTGCCGTCTCCGTCTAATAATTATTCCTTAGCAGGTTGAATCCACCCAGCTATAAAAAAGCGGTAAATGCCTTTAATTAATTTCACCAGAAAAAGAGCTGGATTCCTTCATATATAACGACTAATTTTAGCTTAGTTAGAACAACGCATGCCGAACAAGCCAGCCATAACAGAACCCTCTTCAAGTGAGATTGATTCTAATGACCTATCAACTGAATCTTTATCTGATCTCCCAGATAAGGAATTAGTAGCACTGTGCCAAAAGCAACTCCCAGAAGATCTAACAGCTTACAGAGTCTTGGTAGAGCGCTATGAAGGTCTAGTTTTCAACCTGTGCATGAAATTTTTAGGCTCTCGTGAAGATGCCGAAGAAATCGCTCAAGACAGCCTGTTACAAGTATTTCACAAGATCAATCAGTTCGAAGGAAGGTCTTCTTTTAAAACTTGGTTGTATAAAATTGTGCACAATTACAGTCGCAACCGCATCTCTAAGATTATAAGGAAACGCGAAGTGCAGGAATCTTATGAAGAACATGCCAAAGAAGACACCGATCAGGACAACTTCGAGCAGGCAGATGCTTCAGAGAAGAGCGCACAGATTCAAGAAGCTCTCAATCTACTAAAACCACAGGAAAAAGAAATCATCATCTACAAATTCATCTCAGGCATGACACTACAAGAAATATCTGAGGTGACTGAAGTAGGCGTATCTGCTGCCAAAATGCGCTATTACCGAGCTCTCGACTCCTTTAAAGAAGCCTTTGAACGAGTTGGCAAGAACCCACCACCTTCAATAAGAAAGGTTCGATAAGAAGACTTTCACCCCAGTAGCTATCCCTTCAATTTCTTTTTAAAAACACTCAACTAATTCGACAATATGACCCCCTCAAATGCATTATCTATTCACGAGTCCTTTATCGAAGGCGTCTTCGAGGAAGCCGGCATGGCTGAAACTCCCGCTCCTGATCAGCAGCGCGTGGAAAAAGTAATCGAGCGAGCCCTCCACGAGCGACTCATTGCCGACACCTCATCTTTCTTATTTAAAGGTGCCCCAGCAGCTACAGCTGGTATCATCTCCTTAGCCAACAATAGCGTTGGTAACGACCAAGCCGACTACCGAGCATAGAGAAAGGTCGATACAGGCTGGCTAATGTTACCCCAGCACATCGCTCACCTTTTTTAAACCTCTAGCTATCTACTTCGGTATTTGGATTCCGTATCCAGATGCCCTCTCAGTAACACCCCTCCTCTTTTGCTTTATGTTCCACCTACTACTGACGGCTGCAAATCCAGCCACTGCATCTGAAACCAGTGCAGAGCCTACTGAATTTAGCTTTTCTTCTTTTTTTGGCGATATTCGCATGGCTCTGGTAGATATGATCGGAGACTTTGCATCTCTTGTCCCGAAGCTCCTACTCGCCCTCGTCCTGCTTTTTCTTGGCTTCGTATTCGCTAAAGTATTAGCCAAAGTTATCACCACGCTATTTGTCCGTCTGGGTATTAATAGCCTCCTAGAAAAGTCAGGGATCACAGGTGTTCTCAATAGAGCAGGTATCAGCGCACCCCCGGGAGATGTTATTGCCAAAATAGCCTTCGTAGTGAGCATGCTCTTTGTCGTCAAGATCTCGGCGCAAGAAGCTTCCATCAAAGACATCTCAGACATCATCGTCAGTATTATCGCATTCATGCCTAATGCGATCACTGCAGCCATTATCATCCTCGTAGGCTTCATCATCGCCGATATTGCCAAAAACACGATCAGCAACTCTCTCTCGGCCGCTGGACTAGAATACGCTGATTCACTGGCTAAATTCGCCTTCTCATTCATCCTCATCATCGTCCTGACCGTAGCACTTGCTCAGGTCAACATTCAGACCCAGCTACTCAATGCCACTGTTATGATTGTCCTTTCCGCAGTAGGTCTAGGCCTAGCTCTTTCACTAGGTCTAGGGCTCAAGAGCATGGCCAAGAATGTCGTCTCAGGTGTCTACTCGCGCGACCTCTACAAAACAGGAACCATCATCGAGTATGAGGGCGAATCCATGACCATTGCCGGTGTTGGCCCAGTAACCACTAAGCTCAATAGAGCCGACGGTGGTTTTGTCATCGTGCCCAACGACAAGCTTATCGCAGAACCTGTTCGTGGTCGCTCTGCGAGTGAATCCAACTAATCAAGCTAAGCTAGCCTTGTATCGAAACGGCTTTTTAGCGCTGTCCTGACCTAAGGATCGCTCCTCTGTAGACATCGACCGCCTTGACCAAGGCAGAGGCAAGAGTTCTCTGAAAATCAAATGAATGAACCTTCGCGGCTTCTTCACGATTTGACAAGAACCCACCCTCTAATAAAACAGCAGGGATCTTAATGCCCTGCAGCACATCAAATCGAGCCCGTTTAATACCGCGGTCGAGCATTCTGTAATTTGTGCTACCTCTTGAGGAATTAAGATAGAGCAGTGACCGACTATGAATCGCTGTGGCAAGTGCTATACTTGCTGAGTCGACAATATTACCGGGAACCTTTCTGAAATCTCGCTCCCTCACACCTCTACCTAGATGAGGAACCCCCACGGGTGAGACAGTAAAGGTTTCTAGCCCCTTAGCCGCGCTAGAATGTGCGGAGTTGAAATGCAGACTAATGAAAATGGCATTTGGGTATCGATTCGCAATCGCGACTCGATTAGAGCGAGAAACATACACATCACTCGATCGTGTCATCACCACTCGGTAACCCTTCGCCTGAAGCTGATCCCGCATCAGCTTAGCAAGCTGAAGTGAGTAGAACTTCTCTGGGCCGAAAACTCCACGAGCACCAGAATCACGCCCTCCGTGACCAGCATCGATCACGACAGTATTAAACGCCTTGGCATTGGGAATAGATGCTGGGCGAAGCACTGGATCAATGAGCTTCACCAAATCGGTATAATGCAGTAAATACTGCCCATTTTTTGCGACAATGGGGTAGCTCATCACAAAGAGAACACCATTAAGATGGCACTGCTTACTACCTGGCTTAACCACCATTTTGTAACTGCTGTTTTCTAGCGTGATTACCGAGCCGAAGGTCATTTTACTAAAATAATAAAAATCTTTGATGTTTCTGAGCGAAACATAGGAGCCCCCTTGATACTCAAACTTCGACCACTGGAAAGGCGCTTTGACCTGAGCTGGAGCTACACTTGTAAAAACCAATGACAGGCTCACAATAGCTAGAAGGAAGGCTTGGAAACGGGGGGGCATTTGAAAGTCTTTGTTGAATTACGCGTCAGTGACGCTTCAATTACTATTCGGCTAACCGAAAGATAGCTGAAAGCTACCCCTAAACCGTAGAATAACAATCCAATTTCTCTACTCAGATACTCGACATCGCAGAGACTGACTGCTAATGCTCTGGGCATGGAAACATTTCAACCTGTAGGAACTCAGAAATCACAGTGGGGAGAAGGCCCCATTTGGTGGCAAGATCAGCTTTATTATGTCGATATCGAGAATTCCCTCGTCATTGCCTACAACCCTGAAAACAACACTGAGAAAACATGGAACCTCAAAGAAAGCGTTGGCCGAGTCGGCACAGTTGTCCCCCGCGCAGCAAAGCTTTCGCCATCAGGTGAGACTCTCACTGAAGAGCCTAACGAAGGAAGGCTCGTCGTCGCTGGTGACCGTGGGCTACATTTCCTTAACACTCAGACTGGTGAAACCACCCCGATTGCCGACCCTGAAACAGCAAAAGCCGATAATCGATTCAACGACGGCAAATGCTCTCCCGATGGCAGGTTCTTCGCCGGAACCATCAGCCTCGTTAAAAACACAGGTGACGCCAGCCTCTACCGACTCGACCCAGACCTCTCACTTCATACCGCTTACGATAATGTAACCAACTCCAATGGCATCGTCTGGAGTAGCGACACCAAAACATGCTACTACATCGACACACCTCAGCTCGCAGTGCTCGCATTTGATTACATCACAGAGACGGGACTACTCACCAATCCCCGCAAGGCATTCTCCACCAGCCAGATTGAGGCATCCCCAGACGGCATGACCATCGACAGTGATGGCAACCTTTGGATTGCATTCTGCCATGGTGCCTGTGTGGTCTGCTTCGACCCAGCTACTGGCGAGCAGATCAAGCGTGTTGATCTCCCATGCTTAGAAACGACAGCCTGCGCCTTTGGTGGGGAGAACCTTGACGAACTCTACGTCACCACGGGTATCCACAAGAGCGAAGTCGAGGAGCACGCAGGTAGATTGTTTTGCATCAAGGGGCTAGGGATTAAAGGTGTAAAAGCCCATAGTTTTGCAGGATAAACCAATCGACAAATTACAAACATTCCATTAATAAATGCCGGCATGACTACTTCATCCCCACAAGAAGTTCGCGTATTTGCTCCAGCTACCGTTGCTAATGTTGCCTGCGGGTTCGACGTTCTCGGCTTTGCCATTGACGCCCCGGGCGATGAAGTCGTTGCCAGACACTCTGACAAACCAGGCCTACGTATCACCAAAATCACAGGTGATGACGGTAAGCTTCCACTTGAGATAGAAAAAAACACAGCTGGCGTAGCCGCACTTGACCTCCTACGCCACCTCGGCATGAGCGATCGCGGCATCGAGCTTGAAATCCACAAGAAAATGCCCTTCGGCAGTGGACTAGGCTCATCTGCAGCCTCTTCTGTAGCAGGTGTTTATGCTGTCAATAAACTCATCGGCGAACCTCTCAGCAAAAAGCAGCTGCTCCCCTTCGCTATGCAAGGCGAAGTCAGCGCTGACGGAGCTTGGCATGCTGACAATGTCGGCCCAAGTCTACTTGGTGGAATTCTCTTCATTCGCTCTAATCAAGAATTAGATATCGCTCAGATACCAGTGCCTGGAAACCTCTGGGCGGCTGTTGTCCATCCAGAAATGGAAATCCTCACCAAAGTAGCACGTGAAATCCTCCCTACTGAAATCCCCATGGTCAATGCCACCCAACAAATTGGTAACCTCGGCGGACTCATCCTCGGCCTCGTGCAGGAAGACTACGCGATGATCGGGCGCTCCATCCACGATGTCATCGCTGAGCCAAGACGTCAGAAGCTCATCCCGGAATTCTACAATGCCAAGCGAGCAGCCATGTCTAATGGAGCACTGGGCTTCTCTATCTCAGGTGCAGGCCCAAGTGTCTTTGCCCTCTGTGAAGGCGAAGAGATTGCCCAGCGAGTCGGTAAATCCATCTCAGCTGTCTTTGAAAATATAGGCCTTGAGAACCAGTGCTACGTCTCCCCTATTAATAAGGAGGGTGCACACGTTATCTCGTAAATCTTTGTGAAAATGAAATAGTCAAGGAAAGTTAACTATTCTCTGGTCAAGAGTCCTTTTTTCCAATAGTTTAATCGGTAGTATAGCTAACACTCCACCAGATCATGCCTATTTCAACATCACGCAAGCAGCACCTCAACGTCAACTCTTCACAGATGGAAATAGACCAGACTCGGTCTAATGGACTAACAGCTCCTATCAACGAAGACTTCACAGGAAAGCTACAAGAAGCTCAGCACCAGCTAGAAATTCTCCAGCAGCAACAAGCTGAAGTAGAACGTCAACGCATCGAACTCCAAGACCTCAATAAGAGCAAAGAAGAATTCATCAACGGTCAGGTCGAGCTACAGGAAAAGCTAACCAGCTCTGTAACAGCCATGGATCGCGAGATTTTCACCACTCGCCAAGAACTCGAAGAGCTAGAGCAGGCGCGTGTTTGCTTCGTTGACCACCTAGAAAAGGTAAATACTCTCAACCCAGACAGCGAAGACAATGACACGCTCCGCCAAGAGCTCACTCGTGCTATCTCCGTCATCGATCTAGCTGAGGACGAATATGAGCAAGTCGTAGATCACTTCTCTGGTGGTCGTAGCGCTTCAGTTTTCAGCATCCAGAGCGCTAAAACAAAGCGCTCAGTGACAAGTAATCAAACGGTAAGTGAATTCACCACGACATTTCGTAATGGCCTTGCCTTCAACTTACCGATTTTGATCCTAGGTGGCATCGGACTAATCGCCTTCCTCGCTAAGTAAAGCGTCACATCAGACCTTCAGCTTTTAGCAAGACAATGGCAAAAATTGGCTCAGCGCATCAAAACAAAGCTACGACGGGAGATCTTGATGGATCAAACCTAGAGTCGCTTAGCGCCCAAGAACTAGCCATTCAAGAACGCATTAAAAAACTGCAAGACTTCGTCGAACACGGCCCCGAGATTGAGCGCGCAGCTGAAGAAGACCGACTAAGCACGATCCCTGCACCATCTGAGGTAAAGGAACGCGAACGCGAAAAGCAATTCATGGAGAAACTCAGTCGAGGTGAGCTCCGAAATGAACGCAGACACCAAGCCAAAAGCGGCCTTCTCCTCTTCCTACTTATCCTCTCTATTTTCTTTATGGCTCTATGGATCTATAAAGCAGTC
>JALZUH010000031.1 GCA_023301645.1 Akkermansiaceae bacterium | reverse complement strand
ACTTGGCGCATCGCCTTGCGCGCATACCAAGGGGTATCAGGGATTTTAAAACGAGAGGTGATATCAAGTGGCGCGGCTTCACCGGGGCGCTCTACGGTGAAGACGATCTCGTCGCCCTCACTGGTGATGACATTTTCGACCACGCCAGTGTCCATATTACCACGGAAGCAATTGACGGGCTGGCCATTGATGGCGAGGATCTTATCATCTGATTTTAACCCTGCCTCCATGGCTGGTGAGTCAGGCTGGATGAAGCCAATAGTAGTGGTGCTGATACGGGTGTCAGGCTTACCTACTTGCCACACGACAATGGCGACGAGGAAGGCTAAGAGGAATGAGAATAGTGGGCCTGCGGCGGCGACGATGATTTTATCGAGAGGCTTCACTGGTGGTAGTGACTTGCCTTCGTTTTTGCCCTCGATAGCCTCCATCGGTGCCATTTGGGGCAGGGCGACAAAGCCGCCGAAGGGGATGCTACCTAAGCCGTATTGCACGCCATTGTGGGTTTTCTTCCAGAGTGGCTTACCGAACCAAATTTGGAATCGCTCGACTTCTAGTCCTCTCCAACGGGCTGCTAAGAAATGTCCTAATTCGTGGACAAAAATGATCACATTAAAAATAATGATCACAACGAAGATAATGAGAAGACTAATCAGAATAGATACCATAGTGGGAAGTAAGTTGAACTTAGGGACAGGGTAGTCTTTTTCTGGCATTGAGCAAGCTTGCTCTTTGGTGAAGGCGAGCTTGTTGGTTAGTGAGGTTTGGCTTGCTGGAGGAGAGGTAGGGTGGGTGAAAGGGAATTACAGAATTCTGTGGTGACATTCTTTTTGGGGCATGGTATCAGTGTGGCAACTGTTTGATATAGAGTCTGTTAATGTAAAAACACACTATGAAAAGATTACTTGTAGCAACGATGATGGGAGCGTTCATAGCCTTGGCGTGGGGTTATGTGTCTTGGGATGTGCTCTCATGGCATAAATGCAGCGAGTTTACAGACGGCGGCGAAGTAGCTGCGAGCATTACGGCTAATGCCCCTAGTGCTGGAGTTTATAGGTTATCTGATGCTGGAGCTGAGACTGGTGCTCTGATCGGTAAGCTCACTGAGAACCCTGAAGTCGTAAGTCAAACACCTGTCATCTACGCGCTTGTTCGTCCCGAGCCATTGATAGGTTCTTGGCGCTTATCCTCTGCTATTATGGGGGCTTTTGCTATTCGGTTCGTCGGCGCTCTGATCTTGGCGACGGCGATCTTTCAAATTCGCAATAAACGCTACATTTATCGTGCTGGGGTAGGGTGTATGCTAGGTTTTTTTGCTGGTTTGATGATGGCTCTTTCCGCTTGGAACTGGCTCGGGCTCCCTGTCTGGCATGTCGTAGTGCAGGTGCTCGATCCCATGATCGCATGGACTCTCGCAGGACTGGCAATGGCGGCTCTCATCGGGCCTGAAAAGCAGCGGAGGATATTTTCATAATGGGTGCTTTCGGGCGTTTTAGCTGCTTTTTTGCTCATTTAGTGTCGGCTCTGTGCTTGCACCTTAGCGAATTTTCATCATGATGTGCACCCCCTCATGGCACTGCAAGGCACTACAGAGAAAAACGGCACGGAGATTCCACGTCACATCGCTATCATCATGGATGGCAATGGTCGCTGGGCAAAAGACCGTGGGCTTCCTCGTGTAGAGGGGCATCGCGCTGGTGCTGAGTCTGTCCGTGAGGCTGTGGATACATGCCGCGAGATAGGGGTGGAGTATCTAACACTTTTCGCCTTTTCTTCAGAAAACTGGAATCGCCCCGAAAAGGAGGTGGATGCTTTGATGAAGCTCCTGGAGAAATTTCTCCGCGATAAGCTCCCTGAGCTGCTGCAGCAAAATGTCCGCTTTCACACGATTGGTAGGGTGGATATGCTGCCTGAAAACTGCCGCAAGCAAATTGATATCGCCACCGAGCGGACGAAGGATAATACAGGGCTCAATCTAGTGCTGGCACTTTCCTACGGCTCGCGTGAAGAGATCGTCGATGCAGCAAGAAGCATTGCCGAGAAGGTTCTGGCTGGTGAGCTGCGACCAGAGGATGTCGATAATGAGGTTTTTGCTGATCATCTCTACACGGCTGATATTCCCGATCCTGACTTACTGATCCGAACGTCTGGTGAGCTGCGTGTTTCTAATTTTCTGCTGTGGCAGATTTCTTATGCAGAAATGGTGATCAGTCCTAAGTATTGGCCCGATTTTAAAAATGCTGATCTCCATGCTACAGTGGAGGAATATAGTCGTAGGCACCGCCGCTTCGGTCTGGTCTAGGCTTTTGATACTCGACTCACTCTATAACTATTTCTGTTTCCATCGTGTCTGATTTACCCGAAGAACAAACTATTTTACTCGTTGATTCTGATCTAGATTATCTGGATTGGGCGACTAAGCACCTCAGTGCTGATAATGTGCGTATTCTCAGGTGTGACCATGCTGAGAAGGCGATCCAGATCTGTGAGAAGACGAGTGTGGATCTTGTTATTGCGGATTTAATCATCCAGCCTTTTGATGGTATTACTCTGATGACGCGTCTAAGAGCGTCCAACCCCAGTGCAGTGGTCGTGCTGACCGGTGCCTTTCCTTCTGCAGCGCAGGTGATCGAGGCGACTCAGCAGGGTGCTCAGGATATTCTCAAAAAAGAGTCTCTTATCTTCGAGCTCAGACCCGTGGTCGAGGTGGCCCTCCAGTCAGTGGAGCAGAGACGTGTGGCGGGTAAGTCAGAGCCCTCGCAAGGCGGGCAGGATAGCCGAGTGAAAATCATCGGTAACTCACGCGCTCTACAGGATGTTTTTAAAATCGTCGGACGCGTTGCTCGCACCGATGCACCAGTGCTCGTTTCTGGTGAGAGCGGGACGGGTAAGGAGCTTATTGCTAATGCTATTCACGAGTATTCGCCGCGAGCTAAGGGTGCCTTTATTGCCATTAATTGCGGCGCTATTCCTGAAAATCTGCTGGAGAGTGAGCTTTTCGGTCATGAAAAAGGATCGTTTACAGGGGCGGTGAGTCGTCGTGAGGGTTTATTTGAGCAGTGTGATGGCGGTAGTTTATTTCTCGATGAGATCGGTGATATGCCAGCACCTGTGCAGGTGAAATTACTCCGTGTGCTACAAGATGGTAGCTTCACCCGTGTTGGTGGGCAGGAGACTCAGAAGTCTGATGTGCGTATCATTGGTGCCACGAATAAAAACCTCTCTGAGGAGGTGTCGAAGGGGAACTTCCGTGAGGATTTGTTCTACCGACTTAATGTAGTAGAGATTCACCTGCCACCACTACGAGCCCGTGCTGAGGATATCCCTCTTTTGGCAAATCACTTTTTAAGAATGATCGTGAAGCGTAACGCGATTCCGCCGATTCGCCTCAGTGCGGAGGCGATGGAGCACCTCAAGAACCATCGCTGGACGGGCAATGTAAGGGAGTTAGAAAACACCATCGCTCGTGCATGTGCTCTTACCACGGGAGATTTACTGTTGCCTTCAGATATTGAGTTCACGCGCACCTTCGAGGAGACCCCCGATAAGAGTGATACTGAGGAGGCTCTGAAGCTACTTCTAAAGTCGGCACCCAAAGGGGCACAGCGTGCTCAATGGATTACCGATCAGCTTGAGAAGCTAGAAGGGATGTAGTCTTTGGACTGTGTGACTTAGCTGCTTGATAGCAGCTGTATCATTTATTCATCCTGCTCTTCTGCGCGTGGGTGGCTGGCATCATAGGCTTCGCGCATGCGTTCCTTCGTCACGTGGGTATAGATCTGGGTGGTGGAGAGGGAGGCGTGGCCGAGTAATGCCTGCACACTACGAAGGTCTGCTCCGTGATCGAGCATGTGAGTAGCAAAGGTGTGGCGGAGCTTGTGCGGGGTGATATCAAATGGGATATCAGAGGCATTGAGGTATTTCTTGAGCAGTAGCTGCACTGAGCGGGCTGATAGTCGTCGCTTTTTTGGATCTTTGTTTTTATTAATAAATAATGCGCCTTCATGGACGGCGGCTTGCTGGCGATAGCTCTGGATGGCAGTCACCGCGTGGGAGCCGATAGGCACGAGGCGTTCTTTTTGCCCCTTACCCATGACTCTGAGGGTGTCTGAGAGGGTGTCTACGTCGATGACATCGAGGTTGACTAGCTCAGATACGCGCAGGCCACTTGAGTAAAATAGCTCAAGGATGGCGGTGTCGCGTGCGCTTTGCCATGGCTGGGCGCGGGGATCGAGCTGCATGTTCATCGGTAGCTCTAGCAGGCTTTCCATCTGGGTGAGGGTGAGCACGACTGGGAGCTTTCGCTCTGGCTTGGGAAGCTGGACATCAAGTAGTGGGCTGACGGCTAGGCCGCGACGGTGCACGAGGAATTTATAAAATGATCGAAGTGCGGCGAAGCGTAGGCGAATGGTCGCGCGGGCGAGCTCTTGCTTCATCAGCTCGAATAAATACTTCCGAAAGTGATCGGGGGTGCATGACTGCCAGCTCTCGAAATCATCACCAAGCCACTGCTGGAAACTAATGAGGGCGTGGCTGTAATTTCGAAGTGTTCGGGTAGATGCGTCGCGCTCTACTTCTTGGAAGCTAAGAAATGCGTCGAGATCATCGGTCATGATGGTAGATGATACAGGAATTTAGGCGGAAACAAAATGATGATTTTCATCCTCCTTAGCAGGGCTCTACTAGGAATCGGGTGAGTCAAGTGACTCAAAAACACCGCCACCTAGCATCGTGCCACCTTGGTAAAAGGCGCAAATTTGCCCGGGGGTGATGGCTCGCTGAGGGCGGACGAACTCAAGGGCGAACTTACCATTATCGAGAGGTTTGACCATGACTGGCTCGCTCTTTGCGCGGTATCTTGGCTGGGCTTCGACCTTGGTCGGGCTGGTGATGGGT
>JALZUH010000030.1 GCA_023301645.1 Akkermansiaceae bacterium | reverse complement strand
AATGCCAAGAACCGCGAAGCATTCCGCGGCATTATGGAGGCCAAAGGTGACGTCGCTCGCATCCTACGCCTCATGCACCGCACCAAGGTGCTCGACTACTACATGCCAGAATTCGGAGCTATGGACTGCCTGGTTCAGCATGAGTTCTTCCACCGCTACACTGCAGACGAGCACACATTGCGCTGTATCGACATGATCGACAGCCTCACTGATAAGCCCAAGGAAGGCGAGCAGGACCGATCACTCTATCGTAAGCTCTTTTCCAATGTCGAAGACCCTTACTCCGTCTATCTCGCTATATTACTCCACGACTCTGGCCGTGCTGAAAATGTCCGCGAACACATCGATGGCTCCACGATCTTAGCTGACAAGGTCTGCCGTAGGCTCCAAGTCACAGGTGGTCGTAGAACGCTCCTCATGTTTCTCGTAGATCACCACCTCACCTTCTGGCGCTACGCCACTAGCAGGAATCTTGATGACATCAGCGTAATCGAAGAATTTGCAGGACTGATGAAAGATCAGACCAACCTCGACACGCTACTTCTCTTCACCTGGGCCGACTCCAACGGCACCAACGACGAAGCGTGGACACCGTGGAAGGAAACACTCATGCTACAGCTCTACCGTGCCACCAAGAACTGGATGGAAAACGGCAAAGAAAAATTCAAAGCCGACCTAACAGAGCAGAAAAGCACCCTACTTAGCTCCTGTCATAAACTACTCGCGCCCAAGTATCATGCAGAAATGGAGCGCCACTTCCGTATGATGCCAAGCTCATACTTCAGATTTAGAATCGCCAAAAACATCTCCATCCACATCAAGGCTATTTCCAAATTTCTCTCCCGCGACAAAGCCGCCAAGGAAGGCGAATTTGCATGCGATATTAGCTGGATTGAGCGTGATGACAGATCTCATACAGAAATAGTCGTCACCGCATGGAACCGACCCATGTTTCTAGAAAAAGTCTGCTGCGCGCTAGCGTCACAGAACATTAACATCATCGGAGCTGACGTCTACACACGCCACGACGGCGTTGTTTGTGATATTTTCCAAGTATGCACACCAGAGCACGAGCCCGTGACCTCTGAGCGAGACAGAGACCGCGTCTACCAGACATTCTGTGCGATCAATCAAGACCCCGATCATCACGCCCCATACCATCCTGAGAAGTATCTCAAAACGAAGAAAAACATCCTCAAGACAGACAGCTCGGAAGGAGGCATCGCCTTCCCTACTAATGTCCATGTCTCCAATGACCAAAGCCCACAGTGCACGGCCATTAATATCCAAGCACTCGACCACATAGGACTACTTCACGACCTCTTCTCCGCGATTGATCATCTCGGACTCACTACCGTGCACGCCCGTATCTGCACAGAAAAAGGCGCTGCTATGGACTCTATCTACGTCACATGGCCTGATGGAACCAAGGTCAACGACGAGGAAAAACACCGTGAAATAGAAACCACTATCAGCCAGCTCGTCGCCGACTCGACAAACACTCCATCAGAGTAAGTTTGAGGGTAACTCCATCTCGTTGCGATCGCGAGCCTCAGCCACCACGACAGACTTACGCCCTTTTTTCTTAGCGGCTGGCGTCTTCAGCACCTTCGCCCCCTTCTGCTTCACCTCAGAACTTAGCAAGTTAGCCAGCTTCTTCGCATCTTTAGCGAACAAACGCTCCGAGTCTGGCAGCTCAGCAACGAGGGCGAACAAACCCTCAACAAGCGCCCCCTCTTCTAGGCGGAAGTATACATTGCGACCTATTTTTCGGCTCACAAGCACCCCAGCTAGTTCGAGTATCTTCAATTGCTTCGATATATTGTATTGAGGCTCACCGAGACTTAAAACGAAATGACTAACGCAGACCTCTTCTGCATCATTAGCATCTAGGCTAACTAGCAGTCTCACCATTCTGAGACGAGTCACATCCATGAAACACTGAAATGTTGCAGTAATCCTATCAATCTTCATCAACTTCAATATACTCAATAGATAATGAAGGTCAACATGTCTTAACTAATTACATCGAGATATACTGGTTTAAAAATAGTCGCGCTAACCGTTGGCATAGTTCTAAGCAACAAATCGACCGCATAACGACAACTACATTTAATACAGTCTATAGACTTATTACAACATTACTAACAAGTTATTCGCAGTCTTAATATAACAAATAGATAGCTCATTATTAGAAGATCTATTTACAATAGTGGCGTCGCTAAACTGATTTAATATATAGGTCAAATTCACAAACTGAGCAGATACAAGAAATAACTTCCTTGTAATGAATCATCACTACCTACTACTAGCTCTGTTACTTTTTAACAACTTACAAACAAGTTATTAACATGCGCCTACAGCTGTACAAAAAAATGATCGATGGGAATTAAAATTCACCATCGACCAATCCAGGGTCATCCAGCTAGGGAGAGTAAACTGGCTTTTAAAGGCCTTCTAGTTAAATTGGAGCACTAAATCGTCTGTATTTTTCATTCTCAGAGCCTTCCC
>JALZUH010000029.1 GCA_023301645.1 Akkermansiaceae bacterium | reverse complement strand
CCTCTGCTAAAAACAAAAAAGGTCGCGACCTAACAGTCGCAACCTTTATATATAGCTTCCAGAAATACCGCCAGCCGGGATCGAACCGGCACGGACGTTACCATCCAATGGATTTTAAATCCATCGCGTCTACCAATTCCGCCATGGCGGCTTTATGGAAGCGCCCTCGACCTAGCCGAGGAAGGTGCGCAGACTATAAACGCTTTTCTATTTCGTCAATAGTAGCCTTCAAAGTTTTTTCACTTTGTTCTTCTTTGGTATTTAGCATTGATTTCAAAATGCCTAAAGAGCCCTCAGTGCCCACTTGCTTGAGAACATGACACGCTAGTAAAAACTGCTTCGTATTCATGCTTTTAATATCTTTAAGCACCATAGCTTCGGCGTCACCATCAAGAGTAATCAGTAATTCGCTCCATACCACTGGCTCCTCGTCCCAAAGCTCCATTAGTATGACTTTAGAGCCTTCAATATCACGCTCAATGAGGAACTCGATAGCCTCAGCATTGACACTCTCTCCTTTATTACGGAAACTTTTCACAGCGGCCAAAACAGCAGCTTCAGTTCCAATTCCATCATCGGGCTTAGACCACGTTTTTAGCGTTTTAATAATGGCTAGCTGGTGCTCGTGATCACCCTTTGGCAGTAAGTTTACCAGAGCAGTAACTATGTCATGTCTGAGTGCGATGGGTTTAGAATCCCCCAACCGCTTGATTGCGCCCAATCTCACCAGCGACGAGATGCTATTGAGTGCCTGTAGATTGAGCTTTTGAAAGTCAGGTTTAGAAGAGTTGAATATATTGGCTGAATTACCATAAGAGGTTTCGCCAGATATTTGGAGCTCTATAATCCTTAGCTTTTTGGAAACTGAAAGCACCTCTCCGTATTTTTCACAAATGACCGCTAAATCATCGATGCTAACCCTCTGCTTTGTGAGGACTAAAAGGCTGTTATCATCTCGGGCATAGGTAATACCCCGATCTATTTCACCAATGTGCTTATAAATACTATTAGCAATGACACTTCGCGCAGCATAGGATGAGTCTCTCATGAAAACCCCCATCACCCCTGCGCGATCATTTTCAGCTAAGGCTTCCGCCATAGGGGCATAGCCTATCTCGGCGAGTAATTTATCCTCGTGACTCATTGCATCTGGCGCGATCGAATCATCACCTTCAATAAAAACCTCAACATTGTCAAATTCAGCCGAAGATTTAGACGATGGCGTAGCTGGGTAGAAATAAGGCATTGATAGTAAGCCAGCTCCAAAAAACAGAGCCAGGAACACACCTAATGTGCGATTTTTGTTCATTCCGAAAATAAATAGCCCCCCTGCCAATAAAGCCGCAAAACCTGTTAAGATGTAACGACCATTGGTCAATACATGACGCATAGCGCCTTTTTCACCACCAGCTAGCAGAAAGGTTGCCATGGTCACCACCACGATAACAACACCTAGAGACGTTGCTAATAATCGTTTGGGAACAGTAGTATCTAACTGCGCCATACTAACATATTGAGAGTATTGCGCCTGTTGGAATGCTTCTGGCATGGCCTTCCTTTTAGACTTAGGTCTTAATTGATCCCTACTGTCTCTATTTTTCCCGCTGGGGTAAACCTTTTCCTTATCAGCAAGAATCGTATCAGAATCAACATAGAAGTTATCATCACAAGAACCACACGCTACTCTTTCGCCATAGAGATCTTCACTTACATCAAACTTTTGACGACAATTAGGGCATTGAATTCTCATACGTTTTTTAACAGGTATCTATATTTCACATGCTCACTGAGAGCACAATGTCACTACCACTTAATGTCGATATCATGTTATAATCAAAATATAGTTCAACCAACTTTTAAAAAAACATTTAATCCTACTTCCTACACTTGAATATCCCTTAGAGCTCGACTAGAAGAAGCGCATGCTAGCTGAAATCAAGTCCTTACTTGTCCTCCAAGATCGCGACCAACGTATTCTCAAACTCCTCGACGACACGAAGCGTATCCCTGCTGATAAAGAAAAAGCTATGCAACGACTCGCGACCGACACGACTCGCGTGGCCAATGCCAAGAAAGCCACACAGGAGAATGAAATGGCTATTAAAACACTCGAGCTCGACATTGGCACACGTAAGAACTCACTTGAGCGGATGAAGACTCAGCAGTTTGAAACCAAGAAAAATGAAGAGTTCACAGCTCTTGGCAATGAGATCAAGCGCTACAGCGAAGAAATCGACGGCTACGAAACCAACGAACTAGAGCTCATGGAAAAAGCCGACGAGCTCAGCGAAATTCAGCAAAAAGCCGCCGAAGCTCTCGCGCTCACAGAAAGCTCCGTCAAGGAGCAGATAGCAACCCTCGACCAGCGCGCTACCGAATGCCAAACCCAACTTGAAGAAGTCCGCGAAGCACGCACACCTATTGCTCGGGAAATCGACAAGGACGTGCTAGAGCTCTATGAAAGACTCATGAAATCCAAAGGAGGCAGCGCTGTTGTCGAAGCCTCTAATAATCAATGCACGGGCTGCCACATGAAACTTGTCCCAGCCACCCTCATTGCCGTGCAGGCGCAAAAAGGAATCGTTCAGTGTGAAAACTGTGGCCGAATCCTCTACCTGTAAGCAGCTATTGCATCGAATAAACCTTTATCAAACCACTTCAATATGACCTCAGAATCCATCCTAGAAATTCTCAAACAAGTCCCCTACCCGGGCTTCTCCCGTGACATCGTATCCTTCGGGCTCGTTAAAGACGTCCAGATCGACGACGACGTAGTCACTGTATCCATTAGTGTGGAAACAAATGACGCCTCTGTGCCTGATAAGATTTTCAAAAGCTGTCACGCACTCCTCGACCCCATTCCAGAAATCAAGCACGCCAAAATCGAGCTCGATGTCCAAGCACCCTCAGCCCAGCCCGGAGCACCCAATGGCCCCGCTGCCAAAAACTCCATCCCCGGAGTAAAGCAAATCATCGCTGTTGGCTCTGGTAAAGGAGGCGTTGGCAAGTCCACAGTATCGGCTAACCTCGCAGTCTCACTTGCTGCAGCGGGCTACAAAGTCGGCCTCTGTGACTGCGACCTCTACGGCCCCTCTGTTTCTCATATGTTTGGCTCCAGTGAGCGCCCTCTCGCTACTGAGAAAAACGAAATCATCCCGATCGAAGCTCACGGAGTCAAGCTCATGTCTATGGGCTTCCTCCTCGAAGACAGCTCCCCCGTCATCGTTCGCGGACCACTAGCCACACGCTATACACAGCAGTTCCTCCAGCACGTAGAATGGGGCGAGCTCGACTACCTCATCCTCGACCTGCCTCCGGGCACAGGTGATATCCAGCTCACCATTGTCCAGACTGTCACACTATCAGGAGCCGTTATCGTGACCACCCCTCAGGAAGTAGCCCTTATCGACGCCCGTAAAGCCATCGCTATGTTTGATAAAGTCAACGTCCCGATCCTTGGCCTTGTCGAAAATATGGCATGGTTCACCTGTGACCAAGGTGTAAGGTATCCTATCTTCGGAGACGGTGGTGGAGTTAAAGAAGCTGAAAAACTCAAAATCCCCCTTATCGGACAAATCCCAATCGCCATGGCCGCCCGCGAACACGCTGATGCAGGCAGACCTGTAGCCTCGATTTCGCCAGAGAAAAGTGAGATCAGCCGAACTTATCGTGAGATTTCTGAAAAAATTGTCAGCTTGGCGACGTCTTAAATAGACACGCACCTAGCTCCCCCTTTTTTTCAATAATCACCACACCTACGATGACACCTCAATCCATTGAAATGATCATGCGCCGCGTGCGCCTGCTCGAAATCAAGGCTAGACGACTAGCCACAGAGGTTTTTAGTGGAGAATACCAGTCATCGTTTAAGGGAAGTGGACTCGACTTCGAAGACTACCGCGAATACCAGCATGGCGATGAGACTCGATTCATCGACTGGAATGTTACTGCCAGAAAAAACACCCCCTTCATTCGAACCTTTCGAGAAGAACGTGAGCTAGCAGTCATTCTCGCTATCGACGTATCTGGCTCAAGCCTCTACGGCAGTGAGCGCCTAAGTAAGCGCGAGCTCGCAGCCGAGCTTGCCGCCGTCCTCGCCTTCAGTGCTAATGCCAATGGCGACCGCGTAGGACTACTGCTCTTTGCCAATCGCCCCATTCTCTACTTGCCACCAGCTAAGGGCACACGCCACACGCTACGCATCATCAGGGAAATACTCGCCGCCGAGCCAGATGACCCACGAACCAATATCCCAGCTGCATGTGAGCATCTACTGCACACAATCAAGAAAAAGTGCCTCATCTTCATGCTCTCAGACTTCATCGCCCATGATCTCAAGAAACCTCTCGGCCCTGTTTCCAAAAAGCATGACACCGTAGCACTAAGGATCACAGATCCACTCGAAGAGAGCCTACCGAATGTCGGCAAGGTCACACTCACCGACCCCGAAACAGGCTGGCAAACCACTCTCAACACCAACAATAGCGCGCTACGCATGAACTTTAAAAAACTCACTAAGCGCCATAATGAAGCCACCAATAAGCTCTTTAAGCAGCTAGGTATAGACCACGTCAAGTTCAGCACGGATGCAGACTACATCCCACAGCTGCATAGACTCTTCAAAACCCGTGCTAATCATCGCAAGTAATCATGCCTGATATCCATGACATTACTGCTCCTGGAGCATATATTCCAGAAGCTACTACCCCTTGGTGGGTGTGGTTACTCGTAGCCCTCGGCACCCTCGCCCTGCTTGCTGTCGCCTATTTGGTCTATAAAAAGCTCACCACCAAGCTCACCCAAAAGCAACCAAGCATTCAGGACGCCAGAGCAGACCTCCAAGAGCTACGCGAGAACGCCCCCCAAATGGCCCCCAATAGCATCGCCACTGAGCTCTCCCTCATCACCCGCCGCTACCTAGAGGCAACACTCGCCGACAAAGCCCTCTTTGAAACCAATGAGGAATTCACACTGCGTCCCGACGCACTAGCAGAGCTACCCACAGATCTTAACATCCAAGTCACTGGCTACCTCGGTGAACTATCTCAGCTCAAGTATGCACCAAGTCAGCCTATTGGTCAGGACAGCCCGCTTTCAGAGAGTATTCATGAGCACATCCATCAGGCGAGCACTCTGCTATCTCACGTCGAGAGCCATCTCACACAGGAAACCAAACCATCCGAGAGCATCTAATGACTGAATTCTTCCACAGCTTTACCTTTGCGAACCCATGGTGGCTCATTGGTTTATTTTTCCTCATCCCTCTCTTTTTTCTCAGAGGGAGTCTAGGCAGCCCCCACTCCATCACCTACTCATCGCTCTCCATCCTTGTCGGTCTGGGAGAAAAGCCCAAGCGCTACCTAGGAGCTATATCACTTGCCAATATCGGCTTTATACTCGCACTTGCCAGTGCCATTATCGCCCTAGCTCGCCCCCAGCTACACAATGAATACACCGATCGTAACATCAGTGGTATCGACATCATTCTCGCTGTCGACATCTCCTACTCGATGGAAATATCTGACTTCGTCATTAACAACCGTCGCGCCAAGCGCATCACGGCAGCTAAAGTAGCCGCAGAGTCATTTATCAATGAGCGCGCCAATGACCGTATCGGCATTATTGCCTTCTCAGGTCGCCCCTACGTCACCAGCCCCATCACCCTTGAGCATGAATGGCTCGTTTCCAAGCTCCACGAGCTCAAACCCGGAATCGTAGAAGAGCAAGGCACTGCCATTGGTTCAGCCATCGCAGCCTCAGCCACTCGACTCAATGAACGTGAAGCCAAAAGTAAGATCATCATTCTCGTCACCGACGGAGCTAATAACTCAGGGAAAATCGCCCCCATAGAAGCCGCCAAGCACGCCAACAAGTTAGGCATTAAAATCTACACTGTCGCCATTGGCACAGAAAGTGGTCGCCTCAGTAGAACCATCCAAAGTCGCACGCGACAGGAATTTGACACCGGACCACTTGAAGAAATCGCTAAGCTAACAGGCGGAGAATTCTTCCGTGTCAAAAGCACGGGAAGCCTCGTAGACACCTTCGCATCCATCGACGACCTCGAAAAGACAGAGATTAAGCAGCAAACCATCGTCGACATCGAAGAACTCTTCCACTGGTTCACAGCGGCAAGCTTCATACTAGCCCTCCTCGCCATCGTCTCACAGGCGCTTAACCCTGCCCCTGCACCGCAGTAATACTAGCAATTTTCACTCGCCGCATTTCCCACGTAGCAAGCACACTTCTCCACCTTTCTCATTATGTCATTTGTCTCACCTGGCTGGCTATTACTTGCAGCAATACTCCCCTTCATCCTGATAGGGGCCATACTCATGCATCGCGGGCGCAGCAAGGCATGGAAGGTATTAGTAGCACATAGACTACAGAGCACACTCGTTAAGCAAGGAGCCAATACCCGCCGCTGGATCTCACTCGCCCTAGCCTTACTGGGCTGCCTCTGCCTCATAGCCACCATTGCCAGACCCTACCGAGGAGAAATTAAAACCACTGACCTCGTCACCTCCCGTAATGTCATCATAGCCATCGACACCTCACGCTCGATGCAGGTTCGCGACGGCTCACCCGACCGCATTACTGCTGCTAAAGCCATCGCCTCCGAACTCATCGAAGCCTTCCCAGACGACCGTGTAGGAGTTATAGCCTTCTCAGGAAGACCCGTGCTTATGGTGCCACTTACCGTCGACCACAGAGCCGTCTTAGAAGTCATCGGCCAGCTCGACACTGAGATGATCCCCTCTGGCGGATCCGACCTCGCAGCAGCAGCCCAGCTCGCCATCGAAACATTCCAAAAAACAGGTAAAGAATCCAACGCGCTCATCATCATCAGTGACGGCGAAGACCACTCCTACGAGACGGAAGTTGCCGCCAAAAGCATCCGTGACGCAAAAATCAGAGTGTGCGCTATCGGCGTAGGAACAGCACAAGGAGGACTCATTCCTGATTACCGCGAAAGAGACCGTATCTTTCGCGATTACCAGGGCCAAACAGTAACCAGTCGACTAGCGCCACAAGCCCTAGAGCAAATCAGCACCATAGGCAAAGGAACCTACCTACCAGCCTCCAAAGGCGCTGACCGACTAATCCGATCAGCACTCGCATCACTCCAAAGCGAAAGACAAGACGGCGAGCTGGCAAGTATTCCCAATGAGAAATACTACTGGTTTCTCATCCCTGCCATCATCCTTATCTTCGCATCTATCCTCGTAAGAACGAACTTTCGTGCCAAAAAACAGCTCCTTCATACCACGGCGGTCATGCTACTCTCATCACTTGTCCTAAGCCCCCAGCAAGCCGATGCCAAAGATGAGATGCAGATTGCCAATGCTCACTATCAAAATGCCGACTACAAAAGTGCCTCTAAGGCATTTATAGATGCTCTTCCCAAGCTAAAAGGAGAAGACCTTCGCGCTATTGAATTCGCCATTGGTTCAAGTGCTTATAAGCAGCAGCAGTGGGATGAGGCAGCTAAACACTTCTCAAACTCCCTGCTCACCAGCAACAAGGAGCTACAAGGGCAAGCCCACTATAATTTAGCCAACTCTCTCTTCCAATCAGGATGGAAAGCCCTCAATCCAGAGCCCCAGTCTGGTGACGAGTCAGCAGCACAGAATACGCCAAACATCACCCCAAACACTCCAGCACCTGAGCCTGATAAAGCCCTAGTAATCAACATCTGGGAAGATGCCCTCGGACATTATAACGCAGCACTAGCTCTCGACCCAGATCACGCTGGAGCTCAGCATAACCGAGAAGAATTAAAAAAACTGCTCGAACAAACCAAACAAGAACAGCAGCAAGAACAGCAGCAACAGGAACAGCAAGAGAAAGATCAAGAAGGCGAAAACGAAGACGGTGAAAGCGGAGAAGACGAGGGCGAAGAAGGTGAAGACAGCGAGGAAGAAGGAGAGGATGGAGAAGACGGAGAAGACGGAGAAGAAGGCGAGGATGGAGAAGAAGGCGAAGGCGAAGACGAAGGTGAAAACGGAGAAGACGAAGATGAAAACGGTGACCAATCGCAAGATGGTGACCAAGACAGTCAAAACAGCGAGCAATCAGAAGGTAGCGAGCAAGAAGCTGGTGAGTCTGATGAAGAGTTTGCCGCCCGAATCCTCGAAGACCAATCCGACCTCGAAACCCGACCAGTCATCCCAAGGCTCCGCAACATCAAGAGATCAGCTAAAGACTGGTAAGACAATGACCACGACAAGACTGCAGCACACCACACTCTCACCATGAAACCACTTCTCTCTATCATTTTTAGTTTACTCATGACTCTGCTTGCCCATGGGCAAACCAGTCAACCAAGCGGTAAGCCAACTATCTTCGCAGAGGCAGCACTCAGCAGTAATCACATCATTCCCGCTGAATCGGTCGTCTTAGAAGTAAAAATCACAGGAGCTAAGCCAGACTACCAACCTCAGATACCTCAGATAGAGAATATCACGACCCAATACGTCAGTGCCAAACAACAAGTCATCAATGGTGGTGCAGCCTCCTTCATCTTCAGCTACTACCTGACTGCGACCAAGGCTGGCCAATACACCATCCCGTCTCTCGCCATGAGCGCGCAAGGAAAAATCATCGAGACCGCCCCGATCAAGCTCAACGTCATTGACCAAAGCAAGCTCCTTAAGGTCAGCACAGGCATTGAAAACACTGACATGTTTATCATGTGGATCACTGATCAAGCCAGCGTCTACCCAGGCCAGCCTGTTGACCTAACGCTTAAAATCTACACCCCCCAACTACTCAACGTAGTCAACTGGGGCATCCTCGACCCCGTAAAAGAAAACTGCCTAGCATGGCGGTTTAAGTCCTTACCCGGCTTCAACAACTCAGTAACAATCAATGGCGAAGCCCACCGTATCGGCCTACTCACCAGTGTGATTAGTGGGATCGCGCCCGGTGTTGCCACACTGAAAGAATCAAAGCTACCCATCACCATCAGACAGGTCGTCTCTGAAACTAAATATAGAAGACAGGTTCAGGACTTCACACTAGATACCGTGCTGCCAGACTTCAATCTGGAGATCACCCCCTTCCCCACAGGAGCCCCAGACAGCTTTTATGGTATTGTCGGTAATTACGAAATACGATCACACTCAGAAAAACCCTATCTAAACGCCAATGAATCAACCGAAGTCATCTTGCAAGTAGGTGGCATCGGTAATCTTGAGTCGATCAAAGCACCAGAGAAGGAAGATCTACATCATTCAAAATTCAGCTGGAAAACCATCACCACCAATAAAGAAGCACGGGGTAAAGAGCGCCGTGACAAAATCGGAGTCGTCACATTCCGTCAGATGCTGCGCCCTATCGTCAGAGATAAAGACGCCCTCACCGACCCAGAAATCGTCATCCCAAGCTACTCGCTCACTTTCTTTAACCCAGCTACCAAGGTCTACAAAACTATCAGAACAGAACCTATCCCTGTAGATATCACCCCCTCCTTTGAAGAGCCACTCACCGAGGCAGAGCTCACCAAAGAACCTGAGGCTGAGCCTATCCCTGAGGAAATGAGCGAAATTCTCGGACTCATCAAATCCCCTAATGAGAAGCGCGTCTTATTAGCCTCATCTACCCGCACCATCCCACTATGGAGCATCATCCCCGCTGCTGCGTGTCTACTTATCGTTCTCATACCACTGCAGCGCGTCCTCATCAAAAAGTTCGCCAAGACCCCTGACCAAAAAGAACAGCGACGCGACCTAGCAGAGCTCTCTAAACAAACAACGAGTGCCAGCTTCTACTCACATGCCGGGAGATACATCGCACGCTGGATAGCTGCCCCAAACCATGACCACGAGCAGATTGAGCAGATCATTCAGACACGCGACACACTCTGCTTCACCTCAGAAAAGTCCAATCAAGAGCCCATCAAAGAGGAGCATAAAAAAGAGATCATCGAGCTACTCAAAAAACTATCTATGCTCATCATCGGACTCTGCCTGCTGCTACCACTCGACAGACTAGCAGCACAAACCGAGCAAATCACAGCAACCACTGCCGATGACGCCTACGCACGAGGAAACTACCAACAAGCGCTCGATCTCTACCAAGCTAACTACCCCGATGCCCAATCAAGTATCTACGGCACACCTGCAGATATTTTCTACAATATGGCCAATTGCTATCAAAAACTCGAGCAGTCTGGAAAAGCCGCTCTCCTCTGGCGTCGCGCCCTAGCAGTCGATCCTACCCACACTCAGGCACGGACTAACCTACGCTTTATCGAAAAGGAAAACCTCGCCTACACCAAGAGATACCAACCTTGGCAAAATCAACTCACTCGATTCCACCCCAGCACCTTCAAGTTCATCTATCATTTCTCCTTCTGGGTCAGCCTCATCTCACTCCTCAGCATGATGTTTCTGAGATCCTTACCATGGTTGAGAAATTCACTCTCCTTGCCCGTCATGATCATGATGTGTAGCTTGTTTGCAGGTATTGCAGGATATAGCGCTCATTATTACTACCCTGATACCGACTTCCACGTTGACTACACCCATCAGGCAACCGTTTCTGACAGTAGCCACCTCTACCAAAATGCTGCTAGAAGTGCCAGTGACTACCATTCGATCACACCAGCATCACTCCTCGAAGTCGTCAGCATACGCGGCACCTGGGCTAATGTAAAAATCATCGACAATGCCAGCCGCGAAAACACTATCGAAGGCTGGATCAACAAAGAGAGCATCGAGCCGATTACCCATAACAGCAACGACAAGTAATATGTGCACTATGACATGGTGGCGCCAGCCAAACGGGACTAACGAGTCCAACAATCAAGAAGGAACCTACGGAGTTTACTTTAACCGTGATGAGATGAAGACTCGCCCACGAGCTACACCTCCAGCACTCGTAGAAGACCGCTTCCTCTCACCCATCGACCCTAAAGGTGGTGGCTCATGGATCAGCGCTAACAAACACGGCGTAATCGTAGCTCTGCTCAACCACTGGCACCTACGTGCTTCAGGCACGCAGAGCCGTGGTAAGATCGTCTGGAATCTAGCACAAGAAACCTGTGGCGCCGACGTCGAGCAGAAGCTGCACGCCATGCCAGTTCAGGACTACTCACCATTTATCCTCATCGCCATGGACAGCGAGCATATTCGTCGTTGGGAATGGGACGGAAAAGAGCTAACAGAGAGCGCTGTGACCAACCCAAGCTGCTCATCATCATTCGAATACGAAAACGTGCGAGCAGCACGCGAGCAAACATTTGCAGACCTCCCAAGCAACTCGCTACAAGACCTAGCCGTGTTTCACACCGAAGACAGCAACGGTGCTTACTCAGTGCGGATGCTCCGACCAGACGCTCAGACATGGAGCAGAAGTCTGATCACCATCAATGATCAAGAAGTCCAATGGCAATACTACGAAGAATTCCAAGATTTCAAAAAAGTAGCTAAACTCTGGACTTCTGAAATGAAACTTGTTTAAAAGCGGCATCGCACAAGGTGTCTAATCCATTAGCACTCAAGTAATCTCATTTTAAAGGAATAATATATTAATCCATCACTCTTAGTTTCGTGTCTCAGCTATCAGAAAACCATGACCTTGATGCCTTAAGTGCATTCCTTAGCCAAGCTTCCGATCTTGCTGTATCTACATCAGATGAGCAATGGACTATGGGCCAGCCTAGTTTCAGAGGCTCCACACTTGGCCAGCATATGCGCCATACCCTCGATCACGTAGAAGCTCTCTGCAATGGAATGGCTGAAGGCCTTATCAACTATGATTTACGCATCAGAGCTACCAATGTCGAATCATCGCCCGACACTGCGGCAGAAAGGTGCCAGTTACTTATCACACGTCTCAGCCAGCTCAAAGCTGACTTCCCCCCTGCTAGTGCTGTGTCCTCCATCTCATCATGCTCTAGTAATGACCTCTCCCAGTCGCAGCCATCGAGCTTTGGCAGAGAGATCCAGTTTGTTGCCAGCCATACCATTCACCACTTCGCGATCATCGCAGCTATCTGCCACCAGCAAGATATCGACGTCAGTTCTGAATTCGGCGTTGCTCCGTCTACTCTGAAGCACCGCGAAACAATATCTGCACAGTGAACCCTATGTGGAAATCATGGCGACTATTCTACGGTAGATGGAAGCGCCTCACACGATGGGAATTCTGGCCCACGCTACCCCTCTACCTACCTATCGCACCTGTCATTCTCTGGCACGGGCTCAAAAACCG
>JALZUH010000028.1 GCA_023301645.1 Akkermansiaceae bacterium | reverse complement strand
ACATCTCCTGCCGAAGCACCTGCGCGCGTGACTAGCTCGTCCCGTCTCACCCAGCCGGTGCCAGATACTGAAATCATCGCCGCTGAGCCATGCGGAGCTCTCGCCGTCTCACCACCTGAAATAACAGCACCATGTGAAACTGCGCAGTGATTGATCCCCTGATAAAGACTCACCACATCATCCACCTTCATCTCCTCTGGCAGAGCAATGGTAATGAGGAGCTGATGAGGAACTCCCCCCATCGCCGCAAAGTCACTAATGACACGAGCAGCCGACTTCCAGCCCACCTCGCGCGGGCAGGCAGATGACAAGTAATGCACCCCCTCAATGACGGAATCAGTCTTTAATAACTGGTAATACCCCTCACGTCCCACGTCCACGACCGCGCAGTCATCTCCAGGGCCCACAATCACCGATTCATCATCCGCACTAAGCTCGCTAACAATACGCCTAATCAATGCATCTTCCCCTATATCACGTAGCTGCTCCATCTGTGACTCATTGCATGCTAATTCAGCCAGAAAACCAAAACAAATTTCTGTAACTTTATAAGAACATTTTCTGTAACTTTAGAAAATATGGCACATAATTGTCCTGTGATCTTTCGCCTGCTCATCTTCATCCTTTACCTAAACTCCTCTCTACAGGCGTTTACTATCCCCTTGGAGACGCCCAAAGAAGTCACCAATGAACTCGCAGACGCCCCCCTCTACAAGCAAGGTAAAGACGCCATGGCTGACCAGCTACCAAAGGTAGCCGCCGCCAAGTTCCAGTCACTGCTCACATCCAAGCAACCATGGGACAAGGCCACTAGCGACCACCTTTCCCTAGCACTAGCAGAAGCACTCATCCACGCATCCTCACTAGAAAAAAAAGACCCCGCCCACGCACAAGCGCAGCAGGCCCTCGACATCCTCGAACAAGATGCCCTTGCCAAGCACCCATACACCCCCTTGCTAAAAGCTGAAGCCCTCAGCGCACTAGACCGCTACCAAGAGGCATACCAAGCACTAGCCGCAGTCACCAGCACGCACCCACTCAGCAATCAAGCCCTCATCACTCGGTCTCAGCTCCTCATTGCCATGGCTCGATACGACGAAGCCATCTCAGCCCTTGAGGAAGCTGCTCAATCACCCTCACAGCAGACCAAAAACACCGCCTTACTCCTGACCGCAGAAGTCAGCCTTATCCAAGGCAAAACAAGTGCCACGCGCCAAGCCCTGCAAGCTATCCAGACCAACCCATCACCCAAAGAAAAAAGTCCCGCCAGCGCTCTACAAGCTAAGCAAAAAGAACTCCTCCAAGCACGCCTCGCACTCAAAGACCCCAAAGCCACCGATAGCCTCCCTCGTTTCCAAGCACTTGTCACCAACCCAGCCCCCCTCACCAAGGAGCTCTATCACTCATGCCTACTAGGTCTCGCCGACGCCTACACCAAAGACCAAGCCGAAGCCAAAGCCATCGCCACACTTGAGAGCTTTATCACTGAGCACTCCAGCTCACCACTTATTGCAGATGCTTTTAGCAAGCTCGCACAGCTACTCTCACCAGACCTACCCGACGACCACCCCAGCATGGCTAAGCTGCGCCTATGGAGCCAGTCAAGCCAGCAAGAACCCACCCTCATCTACCCCGATAGAGGATCGGCTCAAAGCCCCAGCTACCAGCAAGCCCACTCATCTCAGTCCAATGACCTAGAAGCACTCTCACTCTACCACCGTGCCAGTATCCTCACGCAGTCCAAAAGTAGTAAAAACCACCGACTCGCCCTCGCTCTCCTTAATCAGCTCAGAACCAAGTCATTTGCAAAAGCCCAAGAGCCCACCCAGCTCTATCGACAGCTCGTCGCAACATCATTAATTGACACCGCCTACCTGCAGCTCAAATTAAAAGAAGCCGACTCCGCAGCATTCACCCTCTCGCTAATGAGCCGTATCCCATCATCGGCCAAGCTCCGAGATCAGGCCAACATCGTGCAAGGATTACTCCTCCATGACGCAGGCAAGCTCGAAGACTCACTAAGCGCCTTCTACGAAGCCCGTAACTCCAGCACCCCACAGGTAGCCTCAGCAGCCAATATCAATGCCGGCATACTCGCACTAAAGGCCAGTAACTTGAACGTATTTCAAAACATCATCGACACCACTGAGGAGCAAAACATTCGACTCACACTCCTCCTTGAGCAGGCGCTATGGAATATCAGCCAAGGAGCTATCCAAGGCAGAAATGACCTCGAAACATTCATCTCAGAAAGCCCCAGTCACGCCCGCCTGAACGAAGCCCGCCTGAAGCTAGCAGAAGCATGTGTCGACATGCTCCCCCACGATACTGACCTAGCAAAGAGCCAGCTCAAGATCCTCGCGCCGCTGCTCTCTGGCACTGAGAACCAATACCGCATCACTCGCATCACCATCAAAGCCGAAGAAATCGCAAAGAACTGGGTAGGAGCCGCCGATGCTGCTGAGTTATTCATCTCTGCCCACCCTAATGACCCTCGCACCAATGCCCTCATCCTCAAGCGCGGCGCAGCTTACTTTCAGAACGAGGACTATAACAAAGCTCGACTCATCTTCAGCGAATTAGCCAACCAGCAAGACCAGCCAGTCATTAGTAACTATGCTAACTTCTACAGCGCCCTATCAGCCCGACTCGGCGGCACCGCCCAAGCCAGAGAAGAGAGTATCGAGCTCTTCCAGCGTGTCATCGACAATAACGGTGAACTTAGTAGCGAGTCACGTATTCAGCAAAGCCGAATTCTTATCGACCTCAGGCGCTACGTAGAGGCCAAGGCTGTGCTCCAGCCCCTACTCGATGCCAAAGCCACACCACTCTTCCGCCGCATTGACGCAGGCATCCTCATGGCCGACTGCCTGCACCGCGAAGGGGCTAATGACAGCGCCAAGTATCATCAAGCCATCGAGGTCTACCAACAGCTCATACTTCAGAAAGACCTCTCCGCAGGAAAGCGCAATCGACTTCACTTCCTCATGGGCAAGACCTACGAAAGCATGGCACTAGCCGATCAGGCATTCCAAGTCTACTACGCCGTCATGGAGGCAGCACAGGCGACCAAGGGTCTTGGTGAGAGCCAAGAAGAATGGCAATGGTTCTACCAGTGCAGCTTCCAAGCACTCTCTATCCTCGAAAGCCAATCGCGCTGGCAAGCTGCCCTTAAGCTATCCCGACGTATCGCCGAGTTCCCAGGCACTCGCGCTGAAGAAGCGACTAAGAGAGCCGACAACATTGCCAAAACACATATGATCTGGGAAGAAAACGCGCCGCTGCCAGCGACAGGCCCGCCAGAGCCATCGAAACAACCAGCGACTGCCCCCCTTCCGAGTAATACACTCAATTCCGCTAAAACCCCTAAGTAACACCACCTTACCACCCATTATGCGCACCGCTGTTTATGCAGGATCATTTGACCCACTCACCAATGGGCACCTATGGATGATCGAAAAAGGCCTAGAGCTCTTTGATCGACTCTACGTTGTTGTTGGCAATAACCCTTCTAAAACTTACACCTTCAGTGAAGAAGAGCGCCTAGAACTACTCCACCAGTCCATCCCCTCCTGCGAGCGACTCACCATATCAAGCTTTGAAAACCGCTACTTGGTGAACTACGCTAAGAGTGTCAATGCGCAGTATATCCTCAGAGGAATCAGATCCTCAAATGACTACGAGTATGAGCGAGTCATGCGCCACATCAATGGCGACATGGCACCCTCCATCACCACCACTATTCTCATGCCTCCTAGAGATATCGCTGAGCTATCATCTAGCATGATCAAAAGCCTCATCGGCCCTAAAGGCTGGCAAGAATCAGTAAGACGCTATGTCCCGCAGGCCGTCTTCACCGCGCTCCAGCAACGAGAAGAATCCTCCTAAAGCGCACTAAGTGCCACCCAAACCATGATCACACTAGAGCTCATCCAGCAGAAACTCATCTCCCTAGGCGATGACCCTCAGGATTATTGGCAATGGACTGCTGTCCTACTGCCACTTGCTGGAGCCTTCGCCATCGCTCTACTGCTCAGAAAAACCATCCTCGCAAAAGGCACCAAATACCACAGCGTTTCCAAGCGCTTCTTCGGCCCCAACAAAAGACTCCGCCCGACGCCGATCATCTACGCTATTTTGCTATGGATCACTTGGGCTGTGCGTCATAATTGGTCGAATAAACTCATCGCCAATGGCGAACAGAGACTCCCCTGCGAATACCTCTACACCGCCACCCTACTTGTAAGTGCTTACGTCACCTACCGTATCACCACAGCTGTTGCCAAAGGCAAAACCGCCCCTAAGCTCATCGGCGCGTGCCTGCTCTTCCTGTTTAGCCTC
>JALZUH010000027.1 GCA_023301645.1 Akkermansiaceae bacterium | reverse complement strand
GAAGGCAAGACCTTCATGCTACCAAGTATCATGCAAACCGGTAAAAACGTAGGCATGATCACCATGGATGAGTCATTAAGAACCATCTACGAAGCTGGTAAAATCACAGCCGAAGAACTCTTATTCCGCTCAGAAGATAAAGCTCAAATGCGCGCTTACCTTAGCTAGCACAATCACTACTCTAACCTTTTACACCCAATTATCTACCATCATGGCCACAATCGATAGCCTTTTTGAAATTCTTGTAAGCTCAGGAGGCTCTGACTTACACCTCAGCCAAGGGCAATACCCTAAAGTCCGAGTTCACGGAGCAGTGACAGCCATTGCTGACCAACCTATCCTTACCGAAGAGATCATGCACGATCTCCTCAGTGGAATCTGCGAGCCTGCAGCCTTTGAAAAGTTTTTAGAAACAGGTGACCTCGACTTCGCCTACTCCATGAATGAGGAGTCACGCTTCCGCTGTAACTACCTCAAGCAAAATAACGGCCTAGGTGCGGTATTTAGATTAATCCCGACTAAAATCCTTACCATCGAGGAGCTCAATGTTCCTGAAGTCATTAAGCAGTTCGCACATATGCGCTCCGGCCTTGTTCTTGTCACAGGCCCCACAGGCTCAGGTAAGTCCACTACCCTTGCTGCCATTATTGACTACATCAATACCAATATGAACAAGCATATTGTCACCATTGAGGAACCAATCGAATTCATTCACAACAGTAAGAAATCGATCATTACCCAGCGCGAAGTCCCAGTTCAGACACCTAATTTCTCCGATGGGCTCAGAGCTACACTACGTGAGGATGCTGATATTGTCCTCGTCGGTGAGATGCGAGACCTAGAAACTATTTCATTAGCCCTCACAGCCGCTGAAACAGGACTACTCGTCTTCGGCACACTGCACACCAATAACGCGCGTAAGACAGTCGACCGTATCATTGATGTATTCCCTGCCGACCAGCAAGGCCAAGTGCGAACCATGCTCTCAGCCTCGCTACGAGGTGTTGTTGCTCAGCTACTGATGAAGCGCAGCGACAAGCCTGGACGAGCTGCAGTCAATGAAATCCTCTTCTCCAACACGGCCGTCTCCGCCATTATTCGTGAAGGTGCCACTCAGAAGCTCTATGATGTTATTATTGGTGGTAAAGCAGAAGGTATGCAGTTTATGGATGACGCCATCTGGGAAAAGTTGCAGCAGGGAATCATATCTCCCGAAGAAGCTTATATGAAAGCTATCGATAAGACACGTTTCAAGAAATTCCTCCCACAGGAGCTATCCCACTTAGGGGACTCTGCAGGGGAAAACCCTATGGAGCGTTCATAGAGTTGTTAGCCCTCTGCTCAGCAAAGCTAGCTCATCTATATCAAAAAACGGAGCTAGGTAACACCTAGCTCCGTTTTGCTGTTTAAAGATCGTTGGTCTCTATCAGGTAGAACTTATCTACCCATTGCTGAGATTGTCTTCAGGCTCACGCCGAAGAGCTTCTGAGAAAGAATTTCAAGATCAGCCGCCGATCCATGGAAGTGATAAGTCTGCTGGATGTGTGTCATCACTTCATTAGGAGCAAGTGCTGCAGCTGGTGAAGACGTCTCTAGCTCGTAGAATGGCCCTAGAGGCGCTGCTCCTGGCTCAGGAGAGCCATCATTATAGGAATTGATCACATCACCCGTATAAGGCTGCTTCTGTATCTCCCACATTGAGTTAACAAAGCCATCTTCAGCAGGTTGCTCATTATAGGTTACGAGATTAAGCACCTTACCATTTGCATCATAGCTTCCTGCGATGCCCTTTGAGCGCTCGGCTGAAATACCAATTTTGCCACGACGAGTGCCATCACCCTTAAAGAACAAAATGTCCTCCTTCACATTGATATAATCATCAGGCACCTTACCGAAGTAGGTGTCATTGACCTTAGGTCCTAGAGTGTCACTGCCTCCTTCTTTGAATGGAATGACGACCATCGTATTAGGCGACGGGTTATACATACCTAGTATCCAGATAGAAAGCAGGCCGGTGTCTTGAGTCCACGACTTTTCACCAAGGTTTTTGATCTGATTATTGGTTTCATAGCCCACCATTTGAATACCTTCGGGAAGCTTCATTCCGACAGCTTTTTCGGCGGCTTTTTCATCAAGAATTCTCACCACCCTTTCGATACCGACTTTAAAGGTAGTGCCACTGAAATTCTTAAACTCTGTCTTGTGTGAAAATGATGCTGAATCTTCAGTTTGTGATACGAGCTGGTAGGCATCCGTGTCAATGGCTGCAGGAGTCCTCCAATCTGAAAATTCAAACTTCTCATCACCTCCTGGCTGGAAAAAGATCGCAAACTGACCACCTTCAGGCCCTAGCCAAAATCTCTCTTCACCACCAAAAATATAAATCTGCTCCTCTAACTTTCCTTTTTCGTCTTCCTCAGAAAGAAAGCCTTTTTCAATGACCTTACGGTTGATCCAGCCAAAACTTGGACCCGCATTGCTATCAAAGGTGCTCGTCATCACACGCCCCTGATAAGATGGCACGACAGCTACGGCAGAATCACCTTTTTTGAGAACGATTAAATCCGTGTGCTTTTGCAAGAAAGCCTCATCTGAGGCAAAATTTACAGAATCTGAGGAGTCTTTGCTTTCAGCATTACTCGTCATCGGAAAAAACGATATTACACCGCCTAATAAGGCACACACATAACTTGAATGGTCTTTGAAATACATACTTCTGGCACCATCAACTAAATAAATTAAATAACAATACCAAAACAAAGAGACCCTTCTTTGGAGAAAGGACTTAAAACACCTATCGATGCTCTAGTAACCGCGCAACATGCTTAGCGATGACGTCAGCCTCAAGGTTCACCTTCTGGCCAACTTTCGCCTGATTCAGGCGAGTAAGCTCCCATGTATGAGGGATAATCCAAAACACAGCGCTCTTCTCAGTGAGCTCGGCTATCGTCAGAGAAATACCATCAATAGTTAACGAACCTTTATCGATACAGTATTGCATCAGGCTCTGCGGGATTTCTATCTCAAGGCGATGATCAGAGCCATGCTCAGAAAGATCTAGAATGACTCCAGTGCCATCAACATGCCCCTGAACGAAGTGGCCACCAAAGCGATCTCCAGCCATCATCGCACGCTCCAGATTAACCAGAGAGCCTGCGGCTATTTCACCTAGCGATGTGACATCAAGGGTTTGCTTAAGAACATCAAAGCTAGCTGACGTATCATCAAACTCAGTTACCGTAAGGCAGCAGCCATTAATAGCCACTGATTCACCATCAGAGAGCTCCTTAGCAAAGGGAAGCGCGACAACCATGCGCGCTTGGTCACCACGCATCTCTATGTAGTTCACGCTCCCTGTAGCCTCGACGAGTCCAGTAAACATTTAGTGCGAGTCGTTAGAATGATCACCACCTGCGTGTGCGCCTTCAGCAGATTCGACTATCGCTTTAGATTCATCTTTTTCAAAGATCTTGTTACGCGTCGTATCTGGGAAGAAAAGAAGGATAAGTGAAACAATAATGGTAGGCACCAAGGCACCTAGCATGAGCTTGAGAGGAGCCACACCATCGCCGAAGAAACGGCTAAGGAGAGCTTGGCCAGCTGGGTTTGGAGCATTGGCAATGACAGTCAGACCACCACCACACACAGCACCTGCCAAAACAGCATATTTCAATCCAGAATCAAGTCCCTCGACTTGGCTAGCAAGGAAGGTAATAGCAGCATTATCATTAAATGATGTCAGCACAACCGAGCCAATAAAGAGCTGAACTTCGCCCAGACCTGTAATAATAGGAGCAAGCCACCAGCCCTGTAGTCCTCCGTGAATGACCAATCCCGCTAGGAAGAAACCAACGAGGATAGGCCCCTTGAGCTTCACCTCTATCTGATGGTGTGCAGTCCCCTGACGGAACGCTAAGAAGAAGAGGAAGCCACCAATAAAGAGTGCAGGAGTGTGCGCGAAGTAAACCGTCCACGCCATGAAAAGAAGGTGCGTTACCGTAATCCATACAGGGATCGGGCGGTCATGATCTTCCTGGAGATCGCCCTGACCGTCGCCGTCATGGTCGACCAGCTTATCAGAAAGTGCTTTGAGCTCTTTGCGGAAAAAGAAATAGTAGAGTGCAGTAGAAGCAAAAATACCAATAACGGCTTTGTAGCCGAAGTGGAGTAGCATTTCAGAAGTAGTCAGACCCCATTTATCTGGGCTAGCTACCATGAGCACAGGTGGTGCCGCGAAGTTGGTAAGCACGCCACCGACGGAGATGTTAACAAAGAGTAGTCCAAGTGTGCCGTAAGCAAGCATGTTACTTGGCTTGAGCTTGTAGAATTTCTTAGCAAGAAGCATGGCCGCAATAGTCATCGCACCTGGCTCAGTAATGAATGAACCAAGAATCGGGGCTACGATGAGAATAGAGAGCCACCACGCAGCAGGCGTTTCCTTCCCCCACTTAGCGAAGAAGCTCAGTGCATTTTCAGCAAAACGAAGCACAGGACGAGTCGAGGCAAAGGCCATGATAATAACCACGAACATAGGCTCGGTGAAATTAACCGATGAAATATAGCTCTTGACGGTGCTCATGTCATAAAAGGCAGCAATCGCCCCCATCAGAGCGAGCACCCAGATGCCGAAAATAGCTTCGATTTCACCGACGAAGTGGAAGAATGTCGCCTTAAAGCTCACCATATCCTTCGCAGTAGCACTCTCACCTTCGGCAGCCATTTCGCGGCGAATTTTCGCGTCGTGCTCGGCTTGGATCTTATGTGAGTATTTCGTGATCGGCACGGCAAAGAAGGTGTGGAGAATAGCTAGTAGGAAAATCACACTAGCAACCACGAGGAATGGCACCTCAGAAGCACGGTAGCTGATCTTCTCGCCCATCGTCGTAAGCCCCTTCATCGCCTCCTCAGCTGAGAAGTTCTCTACCCGCTGGGTAAACTCAGGTTTCTCAGAATGACCACCTGCTGCATGGGCTGACGGTGCGCTCAGAACACTGAGGGCACTGAGGGAAACAAGGACGAGGAGTAATTTAGAAATCAATTTATTCATTACGAAAGTTTTCATATCATAGGTGCCCGTGTAGGCAATGGGTATTTTGTGAGAAATGGCTTAAAGTTCAATCCTGCGCATACGTCCGATGTAATCACGCCCATGCAGATTAGCAGTCATCGAGCAGCTAAGCTCTGATCTCTAGCTCTTCTTCAGCTTATTGTCAGCGCGACCAGTCACATAGGATGCGATCCCCGCCATCACACAGACGCCTGTCATCAAGTAGTAAAACCCCCAAATAGCACCTATGCCGTCAATAAATCCATACGAGTGGAGACCCGTGCTAAGTGAGTTCACATGCCACCACGAAAAGGCGACAATATTCGCGCCAAAGACCGCCGCAATGTGCACCCCCCATTCCTTCACGTAGCCAGCGAGGCGAGCGTGCAGCACAATAAGACACCAGAGAACAATCATTAACGCGCCATTCTCTTTAGGATCCCACCCCCAGAATCGGCCCCAAGAATCATTCGCCCAGATACCACCAAGCACTGTGCCGATTAGGCTGAAAAATAGTGTAAAGCATACCATTCCGTATGCGATTCGTGTCATCGATCTACGGAAATTCTTATCCCCCTCGTCGATGCCTAAGATACGGGCGAAGATATAGATAATCGATAAACCAGCCGAAGCCAGACCACCCATATAGCCAATAGTCACCGTCACCACGTGTGTTGAAAGCCAGAAATTCGACTTTAGCACCGCTACCAGCGGATCCATATGATCGGAGCCATCGCCCATCTCGTAGCGACGAGCCAGAAACATACAGGCCAAGCCCATAAAGACAGCTAAGCCAAGGGCCACCATACGGCGCGTCATTAGCTCTACTAACAGAAGAACAAGAACGCCAGTCGCTGCGATGAAAATAATCGTATCGTAGAGATTCCCCACAGGAGAGCGCTCCATAATCATGCAACGATGAGAAATACCTGTAATCATCACAGCCAGTGCCACAACAGCTAGTAGCGACGCGATCCATGAAAGAATACGTGAGGCTAAGCTCTGCGGTGAGAGCCAGCTAAACATCACCACCAAGGTAGCGAAGAGGAAGAGCACTAAAGCATTAAGAAAGTAATTAGCCTTAGCGTAGAAAACTTCTGAACCGAGCAGGTCAACCTGCTTTGCGCTTAATCTACTGTGAATGGACTCCTTAAAGACAGCTAGCTCTTTGGCGAACTCCCCTTGACCACGATCGCGCAGTGCAATCAGAGCATTTTCTAATAGCTCGATATCGGCCACCAGTGCCTCTGAGTCATCCAAACTCCCCGTCACAATCGACTCCATGCGCTGACCTACGGCGGTCCACTCAGCCTCATCACTCTGGTAAGGCGGGATGAAATGAACTCCATCTGATGAACGCGAAATACGCATCTGTAATTCATGAAATAATGTCTGTAACTTAGGAGGCAGCTCACCTTCGCCGGTATTCATTTCTCTGACTGCTTGAGCCAGTATCGGGAAGTTTTTCATCCAGTAGCTCATCCGTGCGAGCTTATCCTTTTCAATGCCAGAGGGTCCCTCCTGAGTAGTGATACTCGCACGAGCGAAGTCGAAGTGATACACGAGATTGGCAAATAACCACACCTGCTCACTGAGCACAACAGCTCTTCGCTGCCCTGCTGTCATCTTTGCTTTCTCGGGCTGCTCTTCACGGATTTTTTTCGTTTGGGCGAAAAGAATATCCACTAGTGGTTCCAGCTCATTATAGCTGTAGCGATCTCTCTTGCCTTTACCTGCGATGATACTCTCCACCATCGCCTTCTGCCCCTGCGTTGTGAGACCGAGCACCTGACGAAGCTCATCAGGTAGGCTGACAGACCCAAGAGAGCTGATCACCTCACTATTATCAACCCGAAACATCGGAAGCTGACGAGCTAGCTTAGGGCGAAATAAACAATCTAGTAAGACCTGCTCGGGCTTAAGCTTAATGATCTCTCCATTGGAGGTGATCTTCATCTTACGCGTGCCGTAAAGCTCCAGCATGCTAAAGCCAGCCCAAGTCGAAAACGGCTTAATACGGCCACCATCTTGGAATGCCAAGTCACGCGAAAGATCCACTACCGACTCGTCCCAAGACTGATAATGAGGAATGTCTCGCGGCTTGTCTGAGACGACATTTTTGCGCAATGTCATCAGGCCATATGAACCGAGTAAGCTCAGCACGATGACAAAGGCTACCCAGCGCCCTAATCGAGAGCGTTTCTTAAGATTAGTTATTTCACTCATGGTTACCGTTTGATTATGACTTAGCCTTTTT
>JALZUH010000026.1 GCA_023301645.1 Akkermansiaceae bacterium | reverse complement strand
TGCCAGCGCGATACTTTCTTGCAAATTAGAACACACTTTTTCAGTGTGGGTGCTTAGACACTACAAGGATGAGAGCCTTTTTCAGGATCGACTATATAGGGGGGGCTACAACAACACTCCAGAGATCCATTCACAGAGAGGGGCTGTTTTTTGCTATAACTTTTGCTACAATAAACAGTGCATTTTGGCGCATTTTGCTACAAATTAGCGACATATTGCCACTCTCCGAAACGGCACAAAAAACCCTGTAAGCCTTTATATTTAAGCGACTTACAGGGTTTATAGATTGGTCGGGACTACAGGATTCGAACCTGCGACCTCTTCACCCCCAGCGAAGCGCGCTACCAAGCTGCGCCAAGTCCCGATGATCATTCATGCCTAAAAAGTGACTCCTAGGCAGGGGGACGTGCAATTAAGCTGATCACTTAGGTGTTGGCAAGTGTAGATTTCCATGGCATTTCATTGGCCTCATGAAACGTGTTAAAATCGCTGTTATCGGAGCTAGTGGCTATACTGGCCTAGAGCTTTTACGCCTCCTGCTCACCCATCCACATGCCGAGCTAGTGTGTGTGACCTCTCGCCAGAATGCAGGGCGTAGCATCGGTGAGCTCTTCCCGCGTTTCTCAGGTGCTGAGGCGGCAAGTCTGAGCTTCATCGCTCCTGATGCAGATGCAGTAGCGGCTTCGGGTGCAGAGGTTGCCTTCCTCGCTCTACCCCATGGTGTGGCTGCGAGCTACGCGACTAGCCTACTCGATAAGGGGCTGCGTATTGTTGATCTTAGTGCTGATTTCCGTCTCGATGATCCAGAGGTTTATAAGGAATTCTACGATGGTGAGCACCCTGCACCAGAGCTTCTGAAGGAGGCTGTCTACGGGCTGCCAGAAGTGCATCGTGAGGCCATCAAGGGAGCACGTCTCATCGCGGCTCCCGGCTGCTATCCTACGAGCATTAGCTTACCCCTCATCCCTCTGCTGAAGCAGGGTTTGATCGAGCCTCAGAGTATTGTCACTTGTGCCATGTCTGGTGTTAGTGGCGCTGGGAGGAAGGCTGACTTATCTATTATTTTCTGCGAGACCAATGAAAGTGTGCGCGCCTATGGCGTTCCTAAGCACCGCCATCTCTCCGAGATCGAGCAGGAACTCAGTAAGGCGGCAGGTGAGACCGTGGTGATGTCATTCACCCCGCATCTCGTGCCCGTGCATAATGGCATCTGCACGACAACAAGTGCTATGCTCAAAGCTGGCGCTGATCCAGAGCAGGTGCAGGCGGCACTAGAGGCTGCCTATGGTGAAGAATACTTCGTGCGCCTACTCGGCAAGGGTGGCTGTCCAGATACGAAGAATGTCACGGGGACAAACTTCGTCGATATCGGCTGGAATTACGACCCGAGGACAGGGCGTGTGCTCCTCCTCAGTGCTGAGGATAACCTCGGTAAAGGGGCTGCTGGACAGGCAGTGCAGAATTTCAATCTCATTTGCCAATTACCAGAAACAGCTGGGCTAGAGAATTTCTAATCGCTATTGTAAGTATCAACCTATCAGAACGATGTCTAAGACAGTGAAAATCAATAAAGTAAAGGGTGGCGTCTGCGCGCCCAAGGGATTCCACGCCAGCGCTCTGAGTGCAGGCATTAAAAACCCCGATGATCCACGCTTAGACTTAGCTCTCATCTACTCATTAGTCCCCTGTAGTGCCGCCGGCACCTTCACCACTAACCGCGTCAAGGCAGCACCCGTCAAGGTGACTCAGGCTTACATGAAGGCCGATAGTGTGCAGGCGATCTTATCCAATAGTGGTAATGCCAATGCCTGCACGGGTATTGAGGGTATCAGCCATGCTCGACAGAGCGCTAAGGTCATCGCTAAGGAGCTCGGCATCCGCCAGCGCCAAGTGGCACTCTGCTCGACTGGGGTGATTGGCTTACCGATGCCGATGGTTCGCATTCTGCCTAAGCTACCTGAGCTAGCTCAGAACTTAGGGCCTAAGAATGGTGACGATGTGGCGCGCGCGATCATGACGAGCGACACCACAAAAAAGGAGATTTCCATCTCAGTAAAGATCGGCGACCACACGGTGAAGATCGGCGCATGTGCCAAAGGGGCCGGTATGATCTGCCCTAGCATGGCGACGATGCTATGCTTCATCACCACCGACGCTCATATCAGCTCAGCTTCCCTTCAGAAAACCGTGCTTGAGTGCGTCGACGAGTCTTTTAACCGTATCACCATAGACGGTGATATGAGCACTAATGATACAGTGATCGCTCTAGCCAATGGCGAGAGCGGCATGCCACTCATCAAGCGCAATAGTGCTGAGTGTAAGCAGTTTCGCGAAGCGCTACAGCACGTCATGCTAGCAATGGCGAAGGGGCTCGTGAAGGATGGTGAGCGTGTCACGAAGTTTGTCACCGTAGAGGTCAAAGGCGCACGCACTTACTTGGATGCACAGAAGGTGGCTGAGGCGGTGGCGAACTCCGCATTGGTCAAAAGCTCCTGGAATGGCAATGACCCTAACTGGGGACGCATCATCCACGCTGTCGGCTACTCTCGTGCCATGGTGCGTGAGGAGCTCATCGATATTCACATCGGAGGTAAGGCGGCGTGCCTAGGCGGACTTCAGTCGAAGACATCGATGGACACCCTGCGCAATATCGTCTCCAAGGACGCATTCACCATTACCATTGACCTCCATCTCGGCAAGGCAGACTACCAGATTTACTCCAGTGACCTGTCCCCTGAGTATATTGATTTCAACAGATCCGAATACGCCTACTGGAAACAGGCGCGAAAAGACGGCTTGGTATAGGCACAATGAGTTAAGACCTCATTGAGCGCCTATAATACCTCAATGAGGTAGCAGGGCTAATGTAGCCCTACTGGGCACGACCAATCGCCGTGCTTAGATGAACTTGTCTTACTCGCCTTGCCACTCACCGAATTTACGGAACTTCTGGTAGCGCTGGTCGAGCAGTTCTTCGGTGCTCAGTGCTTGTAACTCCTTGATACTCGCTGATACGACATCGCCGAAGTTGATAGCTGTTTGCTTATGATCGTGGTGGGCACCACCTTTAGGCTCCTTGATTACGCCATCGATAAGCTCGAGCTTAGCAAGGTCAGGGGCTGCGATTTTCATCGCTTCAGCGGCTTCAGGGGCATGCTTACGATGCTTCCAGAGAATAGCTGCACATCCCTCTGGGCTAATAACTGAATAGTAGGCATTCTCCATCATGAGAACACGGTCAGAGACACCAATACCAAGCGCTCCTCCTGATCCACCTTCACCAAGCACGATAGCAATCGTAGGTGTTTTAAGCAGCATCATTTCCTTCAGGTTGAAGCCAATGGCCTCTGCGATGTTACGCTCTTCCGCGCCGATTCCCGGGAATGCTCCGGGGGTGTCAATGAGGGTAATAATGGGAAGCCCGAACTTCTCGGCAAGCTTCATCAGACGGAGTGCCTTACGGTATCCTTCTGGGTGAGCACTACCGAAGTTTCTAAGTAGGTTTTCCTTAGTGTCGCGGCCTTTTTGGTGACCAATAACGACAACGCGCTGGCCATTGAGTGTAGCAAATCCACCCGGCATCGAGTTATCATCTCCAATGTGGCGGTCACCGTGCAGCTCACAGAAATCATCAAACACGTGACTAATGTAATCGAGCATGAATGGACGGCTGGTATGACGCGCTATCTGAACACGCTGCCAAGGCGAGAGATTTTCATAAATTTCGTCCTTGGTCTGCTTCAGCTTACCCTCGATGGCCAAGATCTCATCAGACATGTCAATGTTCTGCGAGTTGGACTTCTGCTTGAGGTTTTCAAGCTCGACTTCGAGGTCGGCGATTGGTTTTTCAAATTCAAGAGGTTTCATAAATGAGATGGAAAAGTAGTTCGGAGAGGATTTGCTTTATCGCTTGATGATGACTTCATTGCCCGGGCGAAGCAGTAGTGGCAGCTCCGCTATATCAGCAGATGCTAGACTAAAGCCAACGCTAAAATCGTCTTCTGCATCTTCTACGTCGGAGCGAATAACAAGTGATTTATCGGAGAGATTGAAGATCTTATCGGCAGCAAGGTAACGAGATGAGTGGCTTGGGAATGACTTGCCACCTTCTATGCCTCGGATCGAGCTAATGCTTAGTTCCATAGCATCGGTGCCTTTGTAGGTTGATTTAAGAATAGGGTATTCTTTGACGTAGGTGTCACCATTGTAGACTGTTAGTGTCTTGCGGCGCACGCTGATGACTACGCGCATCTCTAGCGGCATGATCGTGAGCTTGTCACCAGGCTGGAGGGATGCTGAGTCGGCACGCTTCAGTCTAGAAAAGTGCACGAGACTATCCATCGTGGTTTTGTGCTTGGAGATAATCTGCGAGTAGTTATCTCCGCGCTCGACGATCACCTCCGTTTTGCCGTCCTTAATATTAGGGTCGAGCAGGCGGTCTAGATTGATTTCACCAAGTATCTTTCTTGCACGAGTGGCGGCCTTAGCCGTGGGGTAATAGCTACTGACGTATTTGAGCTTCTCCTCGGCTTCGAGTATAGCTCCTTGAGCAATTAGTCGCTGTGCCTTGAGGAGGGCTTTCTCTCCGGGGGCATTATCAGATAGCTCGATCTGGTCAGCCTTTGCCTTGAGGGCTAGCTCGCGATCCTTGTTCCCCTTACCAGCATCACCCGGGGTCTGGATGATCGCCCCTGTGAAGTCCTTCACCACATACGCCGTGGCCCCTACCGCCATAAGCACAATGGCTCCTGCGATGGATTTGATAACTAGGATAACTGGCATGGCATGAAGCTAACTGCAGGGATATTCTTCACCCCACAGAAATAATTTGAAGCACAAAATAGGCTAGAGAAGGCCTTTTCTCTTAAAATCAAAGACGTTGATCTCGGCTGATTTCGAAATCATATCAATGGAGAATTTCAGCAGGCTAACCTCCCAAGCGTCATCGACACCCTCCATTACCGCGAGCATAGGGTCTCCTGTCGATTTTGCTTCGCTAAGCACTCGGTCTCGCACGTTATCTAGGCTTTCATGAACGATTTCCTCTGAGATGTGCTTCTTCTTGAAGTTAAAGCCGTATTGGAAGAAAACAGGCTCTTTCTTATTCTCCTTGAGCCAGTCGAGATACTCTCCTGCCTTCTCCTGAAAACCTTCTAGCTCTACACCAGCCATGCCTTCAGGTTTGATAATTTGTGGCTTTTGAGCCTCCATTTCACCTTGGCGGATGCGCACTTGGCCTACTGAGTCCATCGGCTCACTGAGCATGGTAAACTTAAAGCGAGTCGCGCCAAAGGTATCAATCCGCCGAGCAGGCTCATAGAGCAGGCGGGCGACCTCCATAGCATACTGAATACTGTCGGGTGAGTGCTGCATAATTTGAT
>JALZUH010000025.1 GCA_023301645.1 Akkermansiaceae bacterium | reverse complement strand
CCCGGGAATGATCTGTGGTGCTACAGGTGCGATTGCCATTGTTGCGGCTCAGGCATTTACATTAGGTAAAAAGGCGGGTCTAGATGTGCTCAAGGAGGGTGGGGTGCTCGATGGTATCACGCCTGATGATCTTGGCCTGCAGTATCTTGTGGCGGCCTTACTCTTTGCTGGTTTGATCCAGATTGTCGTGGGTGTCTTTAAGCTAGGGCGCTTCATCCGACTGATTCCTCATCCCGTGATGATGGGTTTTGTGAATGGTTTGGCTATCGTTATTGCTCTCGGTCAGCTTTTGTTTTTCAAATCAGCAGTGTCATTTAATGACGATGGCGAGATGATCTCTACGTGGCTCTCGATTAATTCCATTGGTGTCATGGTGGCACTCATTGCCCTTACGATGCTCATTATCGTCTTTTTACCTAAGTTGACAAAGGCTGTGCCTCCATCCTTGGTAGCTATTTTGGTGGTGTTTGGTATCACTTACTTTTTTGAGGGTTCACGTGACATTAAGGATATTCTTATCATGCTGACTGGTGAAGCTAAGATCGATAGCTCACTTCCTGGGTTTACTAATTTATCCTCAGTTCCTTGGGGTGAGATGAGCTTCTATTTAGCGATTCTTCCGATCTCTTTGACCATTGCGATGGTAGGACTTATTGAGTCACTGCTTACCCTTCAGCTTATCGATGAAATCACTGAAACACGTGGTCAGGGTAACCGTGAGTGTGTGGCTCAGGGGGCTGCAAACATTGCTTCAGGGCTCTTCGGAGGTATGGGGGGCTGTGCTACGATCGGTCAGTCGCTTATTAATATGAAAAACGGTGGTCGAGGTCGCCTCTCAGGTATCGTGGGTGCGTTGACACTGCTCTTACTTATTATTTTCGGATCCAATATCATTATGAGTATCCCTGTGGCGGCTCTTGTAGGTGTGATGTTTATGATCGTTATCAGCACCTTTGAGTGGTCGACATTTAAGACGATCGGTAAGGTAGCTAATTCTGAAATCGTTGTCATTGTAGCGGTTACACTCGTTACTGTGGTGATGCATAACTTAGCTCTAGCCGTGCTCGTGGGTGTCTTACTCTCAGCGCTCTTCTTTGCTGTGGAGAGCTCTAAGCACGTTACGGTGACACTTCACAATGAGACTGACGATGAGCGTATCTACGGTGTGGAGGGGGTGCTTTACTTTGCTTCAGCTGCTGACTTCATGGAGAAGTTTAAGGCTAATTCAGATGCTCCTAATATCGTGATTGATTTCGAAGAGGCTCGCGTAGCTGACTACTCAGGACTGGAAGCTCTTAATGTGCTGGCGGCTCGCTATCGTAGTGCAGGGAAGAATCTGCGCCTTCGTCACCTGTCTAAGGAGACTCAGCGTTTACTTAAGAAGGCAGGAGCTCTTGTAGATATCGAAACACTACCAGATGATCCTGAATACAGTGTGGCTCGCCTCAGAAATGGAGAGAGCAAAATCATTGAGTCATAGTCTTAGTCGCCCCTGTATGAAGGGGCATTCCATAGCAGCTGAGTAAAGCTGCAGGTCGTTTTACCCACTATAGCAGGACTATAGTGGGTCTTTATTAGAGCTTTAGGGGTGACAAGTGCGCGGTATCACCTTATGAGCGCGGCATGCTCATTATACGAAAACTCACTAAGGCACTTGGCGGACGCACACTTTTTGAAGATGCGGATATGACTATCAACTGGGGAGAGCGCGTTGCTCTTGTCGGTCCTAACGGTGCAGGTAAGTCGACTCTCTTTAAGATGATTCTTGGAGAACTTGAGGCGGACACAGGAGCTGTCGATCGCGACGATTACGCTGTGACAGGCTACCTCGCTCAGGAAGCTGGTGACCCGGGTGATGAAACAATTCTTGAGCTAGCTATCGGTATTACTCCTGAGTTAGCAACGGCCATTAAGCACATTCGCGAGCACGAAAAAGCAGGCACGACGGCTTCTCCAGAGTATCATGCTGCGCAGGATGTATTCGACTCAGCCAATGGCTATCAGCTTGAGCCTAAAGCGAAGAAGATTCTCGCTGGACTGGGCTATTCGCCAGATTCATTTGATAAACCAGCTAGTGAGTTCTCAGGAGGTTGGATCATGCGTGCTCATCTTGCTCGCCTTCTTGTGATGGAGCCAGACTTGCTCATGCTTGATGAGCCTACCAACCACCTTGACCTTCATGCTTTGATCTGGTTCCAAAGATACCTATCAAACTACCCAGGTGCGATTCTGATGATTTCTCACGATCGCTTCTTCATGGATGCTCTTATTGAGACCGTTTATGAAATTGATGAAGAGCAGCTGATTTCCTACACAGGCAACTACACGTCCTATCTCGACCAGCGCAACAAGCGCTACACGCAGAAGGTGCAGGCGTATCGTAACCAGAATAAGGAAATCGAGCGCGTGCAGGAGTTTATTGATCGTTTCCGCTCTGTGACTTCAAAGGCGGCTCAGGTGCAGTCACGTGTAAAAACACTAGAGAAAATCGTAAGATTACCGAAGCCAATTGCCCCGCGTAAGGTCTTTAAGTTTAACTTCCCTCAGCCAACTCGCTCGAACCAAAAGGTCATCGAGCTAGAGAAGGTATCCAAGGCATACGGTGAGAAGGTCATCTATAAGAGCCTAGACCTTACTGTAGAACGTGGTGATCGCATGGTGCTTGTCGGACCAAACGGTGCGGGTAAGTCGACTCTCCTTAAGATCCTTGCTGGTGAGTTAGAATTCGACGAAGGCACACGTAAAGCAGGTCATAATACCAAGCTCGGCTACTACTCACAGCACCGCACTCTGTCGATGGATGAGAGTAATACTGTCATCGAGGAGGTTATGGCCAGTGGTGGTGACATGCGCGAAGAGGAGGCTCGCTCCATTCTTGGCTCATTCCTCTTCCGCCGTGCTGATGTTCATAAAAAAGTCCGCGTGCTATCGGGTGGTGAGAAGTCACGTCTCAATCTCGTGAAATTCCTCGTCAATCCACCTAACTTACTACTGATGGATGAGCCGACAACACACTTAGACATTATTTCTATCGAGGCACTTCTCCAAGCCTTGAAGCATTACGAAGGAACGCTCGTCTTCATTTCTCACGATGTGCACTTCATTCGTAATCTAGCTGAGACGACACTCCACGTCGATGCGGGTAACTTAACTCGCTATGCAGGTGGCTATGACTACTACCTTGAGAAGTCAGGCTTGGATGACGACCGTAGTGCTGTCATCAAGTAGTGATTTTGACTAGCAGGGTGATTATTCACCCAATTTTCATAGAGACTTCATCAGGGTTTCATAATGAGTCGGCATGCTCTGGCTCGTTATGAATGATGAATCTACCAAGCAACTAACGTTGACAATTCCTACGGCTCTCTATCACACGCTTCGGAATGAAGCATACAGGCAGGGGGTTTCCTTGCCCGATGTGATTAAGAGTAGGGTGCAGCTAAGGCCTTCGACTGACGCTGCCAGTTTTGCTCGTCTTGCCTCGCTTCCACTGAGCGAGATCATGAGCAGGACAGAGCCAAGTGCGGTCACGTCACACCCTGATGCCTGCATTGACTTTTATGCGTAGCGGGGGCCCTTTTATGAAGGGGCTAGGCTTCTTCGCCCTCTTCTTCTCCGGGGAGCTCATTGAGGAGCTCTTGGTATCTTTTTACGTCGAAGTCACGCTTGTCGATGAACATACGGTTTGACTCATCGGCTAGGGCTAGGGCGATGAGCTCTTTGGCTTCATTGGGAGAAATGTCTTCTTGTTCTACTAGTCTTGTGAAGGCCTTTTTGACGTAGGGTGTCTGTGGGGATTCGAGCTGTTCTTCGACAGCGGGTAAGAGCGATTCGATGAGAGATTGGTCATTCATGGTTTCTTAAAGATTGGATAGTGCATCAAGGGTCAGCTTGCTGTCTGGGGCTTCTGTCCACGGCTGATACTCTTCGGGAAGTGGTGCCTGAAAGCTTATTTCCTCTCCTGTGCGTGGATGATTGATAGTGAGCTGCCATGCGTGGAGCATGAGCCTGCCTGTCTGGACGACTTGGCGTGATGGCTTAGCATAGATGGGGTCAGCGAGTATAGGTGTGCCAATATGCATCATATGCACTCGAATCTGGTGGGTGCGTCCAGTATGAAGGTCACAGAGGATGAGGCATGTGCCGTCGTCGGCTTCATGGATGACGCGGTAGTCTGTCATGGCGGACTTACCACTGCCGGGATTGACTACGGCCATTTTCATACGGTTGACAGGATGTCTACCGATGTTGGTGAAAATGCGGTCTTCGTGCTTGCTAGGTGGGCTTTGGACGACTGTGAGGTAGCGTTTTTGATTCGTTCTGTCGGCGAATTGCTGGCACAGGGAGGTATGGGCTAGATTACTCTTGGCAGCGATAATACAGCCCGAGGTGTCCTTATCGAGTCGATGCACAATACCGGGGCGAGCATCGCCTGCAATGTCAGCTAGCTTACCCTTACAGTGGTAGAGGAGGGCGTTAACGAGTGTTCCGTCGGCATTGCCCGCTGCTGGGTGAACGACCATTCCGTGGGCTTTATTGATGACGATGATATCGTCATCTTCATAGAGCACAGCTAGAGGGATATCTTGTGGCTGGGCTTCTTCGGGCTCGGGCTCAGGGATGGAGATCGAGATCTCGTCGCCGTGAGTGATGTTTTGTTTTGCCTTTGCCGGTGCTCCATTAAGGAGAATGTCACCCGACTTGAGTAAAGCCTGTATACGTGAGCGTGAGAGCTCTGGTAGCTTAGTTACCAGATACTGGTCAATACGCTGCGGGCTTTGGCAGTCTACGTCAATATTCACGCTGAAGTATGAGTTGTTTGGCCGATGGGGTGGTATGATAATGAGTGTTAAATATCAGACTAGTCAGCTTGGGCGGTGAGGAGTGTGAGTTTAAACTACGTCTTCACCGCTATAGCCTGAGCTTATCATTGATTTATTTAGAATTTTTGGCCTTTGCCCTTGCTCTTGCAGCACTGGTTTTGGCTTGTTTAGCTTGTTTAGCAAGGGTTGCATTACTCCCTTTGATGTAGCCCTCGATGATGGCGACTGCCCACGGCTCAGTTCTACGTGATGTTAGCAGGATGATTTTAAAATCTTCTTTGTTCGAAGTAGTTAGACCTTGGAGGGTTTCAATATTTTCTTTGTGCTGCTCTGCTGAGCGCTCTCTTTTACTAGCTATTACCTTAAAGGCTGCATCAAAGGCGCTAGCTCTCAGAGGTTCATTGGTTGCTGTGCCAATGTATTCGGTGAGTGAGTCAAGTAGCCCGTCGCTAGGCCATTTGCTCATTGCTGAGATAGCGGCGCGTGTGACAGTTGGGTCATCTGAATTGATAGCTTCAACAACAATGGCACCTGCTTCTTCTGTTCCTACAGATCCAGATAGTCGCAGGAGTGCGTGCTTAGTGTTCTTGTTAATAGATGACTTGTAGGACTTGAGAATAGCCGAGTTAAAGGAGGCTTTATTATCGGATTCTGCGACTATATCACTGGATACTTTTTCTAAGGCAGTGAGCAGGCTGGTATCATCGGTGTTATTGAGTAAGTCGAGGAAGTCGGTGAAGTGTTCATCGGGATTTTCAGGGTCAACATTTGCTTTGGCCGCATGAATAGCAGCGACCGCTAAATCAGTATCGTCTGTGATTTCTGAATAGTTAAGTAATGGTTGAATATTACTTGGGTTCTTACGCGTTACCATGACGATATTGAGCAGGCTTTCGCGAACTGAGCTGTCGATAGGCTCATTAGTGACAAAGTCGACAATGACGGCATCTGCATCAAAGCTGTCCCCTTGTGCGTAAGCTAAGCTCTTGCGTAGGAGGAAGCGTTGTTGGTTCTCTTCAATACTGGTGCTCTGGTTAAGTAGAGCGTCAAGCTCAGGTCTTGTGACAGTGAGTCCTTCGTCGAGCTTTTCATCTTTTTCGAGTGCTTCAGCTCTGATAATGGCTGCGTTATAGGCTTTGATTTCATTTCTGGTGCCGCTCGAACCTATGACAAGGAGGATGGCAACAATCGTGGTGACGCTAAGAATTAAGATAATAGAAATCTTTGCTGGCTTAGATAAGCCGCGTTTAGGAGCTGAAACTGGTGCTATTGGTTGAGCTGCTCCTGCAGTCTGAGCTGGAGCCGCAGCGGCTACTTGACCTTGGATTTGAGGTTGGAATTGTGCTTGTGCTTGTCCTTGTCCTTGTGCAGCTGGATTGACGGCCGCTTGGAGAGCGGGTGCTGGTGTCGCCAGTGGGACGGTGGCAGCAGGAGTTGCATGAACTTGCTGTGTGACGACAGCTGTATATTGGTTGAATGTTTTTTGTGCCTGTGTGTGTGGGTTGACCGCTTCTGTATTGGGCGATACGATACTCACTGGAGCTGTCGATTCACTATCTTGGTGCACGGTTCCTACTGCTTGAGTTGGTTCCATCGCTGCTACTGGTGCTGCTACAGTATTATCTGCACCAAAGTTGAACTTAGGTGCTGCTGGGCTTGGAGTGGCAGCAGGCTGACTGGCTGCAACCAGTGATGTGCTGACGGCAGAGTCACCGTATTCTGCGGCTTGTTTTTTGAGAACGAGTAGTTGCTCTAGCGCAGCACGGGCGCTAGCTGGACGATCGTCCATTTTTCTTTCCATGTGCCACATAATCCAGTCGGCGGCCCATCCTGGAATGTCTGGTCTAACTTCTCTAAGGTGAGTTACGCTGTGCTGAAGATGGCTAGCCATGACTGCAGCTGCAGATTCACCATTAAAGGGGTATTCGGCTGTGAGAGCATAGTAGTAAATACAGCCCATCGCATACATGTCAGTTCGCTGGTCGAGAGGAGTCCGTTCGAACTGCTCTGGAGCCATGAAGAAGATGGAGCCGAAAACAGCATCACCGTGATCAATCGTTTGAAGCGACGGGGCGGCGGAGAATTTTGCGAGTCCGAAGTCTACGATCTTCACTTGGAACTTACCTGATGCAAGCCAGCAGACCATGATGTTACCGGGCTTAAGATCTCGGTGAACGAGATTGAGGTCTTGTGCGGCGATGAGCGCTTCTTGAGTTTGTAGTGCTACTTCGTAGATGTCATCCCATGTGAGGGTGCCGCGTTCTACCATTTCATCGAGTGTTCTACCCTTGATGAGCTCCATGATGAGGAATGGGCCATCTTCGTCCATACCTGAATCGTAAACAGTTACGATGTGCGGGTGCTGTAGTGCTCCTAGGGATGTCGCCTCTTGCAGGAGATTTCGAGCAGATTCTTCGCTATCGGGTGCACCTTCTTCAATAATGACGCGCTTGACAGCTACTTCACGATTGAGCTGAGTATCTAGCGCCTTGTAGACAGCACCCACTCCTCCTTGTCCTATTTTCTCGATGATTTCGTAGCGATCTTTACTCATATGCAATATCTAATATTGATCGGAGTATTCGACTAATTTCCTCTGGCGGCAATGATCAATTTCATGAATTTCTCATTCTTTATGCATTGGCTATGAATGGCTATGACAGTTTAGTTAGAAATGGTGATTTGAGGAGTGTGATTGTGCTTTCTGTGGGTAACAACTATTCTTAGTGGTTGTTTTGTGCTCTTTACCACGCTAGCTAGGTGCATGTGGCGAGCTGC
>JALZUH010000024.1 GCA_023301645.1 Akkermansiaceae bacterium | reverse complement strand
CAGGTGCTCGGCTACAGACCAGGCGATGGATAGTCCGTCAAAGGTGGCGGTGCCTCTGCCTATCTCATCGAGAATGACTAAGGAGTGCGAGGTGGCGTTATTGATGATTAGAGAGGTTTCGTTCATCTCTACCATAAAGGTGGACTGGCCACTGGTGAGGTCGTCGGAGGCTCCTACTCGGCAGAAGATGCGGTCGACTAGTCCGATGTGCGCTTTTTCGGCAGGGACGTAAGCTCCAATCTGTGCCATGAGGGTGATGAGGGCAACTTGGCGGATATAGGTGGACTTTCCTGCCATATTGGGCCCTGTGAGGAGGATAAGGCGGGAGCTGTCAAATTCCATGAGGGTGTCATTGGGGACGAATTTCTCATTGTCCAATGTCTGCTCTAGGACTGGGTGTCTGCCATTGCTGATTTCTAAATGACGTGAGTCGTCGAGTAGTGGGCGCGTGTGCTGGTGGAGCTGGGCTAGCTCAGAGAGCCCGAGTAGGACGTCGAGTGTGGCGAGGGCGTCAGCGCACTGTTGCAAGCGATCTATTTCATCGGCTACAGCTTGGCGGAGTTTGACAAATTCTTCGTATTCGAGCTGTTTGGCGCGTTCGTCGGCACCGAGGATTTTGTTTTCCATTTCCTTAAGCTCAGGCGTGATGAATCGCTCAGCATTGGTCATGGTTTGTTTCCGCTGATAGTCGTCAGGGACTAGGGCGGCCTTTGCCTTGGTGACTTCGAGGAAGTATCCAAATACATTATTGTATTTGATCTTAAGGGTGTCGATGCCGGTGCGCTTGCGCTCACTTTCTTGTAGCTCGGCTAGCCACTGTTTACCACTAGTTGAGGCGGCGCGAAGCTCGTCGAGCTCGGGGAGGTAGCCATCGCGAATGATGCCAGCTTCTTTGGTGCTTGCTGGCGGCTCGTCTGAGAGTGCTCTCTGGAGTAGGTCGGTGAGGTCGGGGAAGAGGTGGAGCTGATCGTAGAGGTTAGTTTGAAAGGCTGATTGCGCTATCGGGGATTGCTCATTGAGGGCAGCTAGGTGGCTTTTGAGTTCGGGGATTTTAAGCAGTGAGCTGAGGAGCGATAGTAAGTCGCGAGCATTACCAGAGTTCTGCGAGAGGCGTGATGTGGTGCGCTCGATGTCACGGATGCCTTTGAGTGATTCACGGCACTGCCCTAGGATGAAGGGTTCGCTTAGAAAGGAGGCGATGAGATCCTGTCTGGCAGTGAGTGTGGTAAGGTCTCGGAGTGGGTGGAGAATCCAGTCACGAAGCTTTCGGGCACCCATCGGTGTTGCGGTGCGATCGAGGGCTCCTAAGAGTGAATGAACTTTCCCGGTAGGTGAGTCGACGAGGTCTAAATTCCGCTGTGATGAGGCGTCAATGATGACGTGGTCTCCTTCGCTGCGAACTGAGATGTGTCGCAGGTGGTCGCAGGAGCGGCGTAGCTGGTAGGCGAGGTAGTGAAGAATGGCACCTGCGGCAGATACCGAGGCATTCATGTCATCACAGCCGTAGCCACGGAGTGACTGCACCTTGAAGTGGTCGCAGAGTGCGGCGCGGGCTTGGTCGGTGAGGAAGGCGTAGCCGTCATAGGGGAGGGCGCCGCGTAAGTGACCGAAGCTATTGATCTGGTCATCAGGGATAATGAGTTCCTTTGGCAAGAGTCGCTGCAGGGCGTCCTGTAGCGCATCTGGGTGATCAAATTCTGATACGGAAAAATCACCTGTAGAGTGGTCAGCGCAGGCAAGTCCTATGGTTTTACCAATTTGGTAGACTGCGGCAATGTAGTTATTCTGTGTGTCGTCGAGCAGGGTCATGTCGCTGACGGTCCCTGCAGAGATGATCTGTGCTATTTCGCGTTCGACAATTTTCCCGGGCTCTGGGCTGGTGGTTTGCTCGGCAATGGCAACACGCTTACCCGCCATGACAAGCTTTGCGATGTATCCTTGGGCCGCATGATGGGGGACACCACACATGGGGATGTCATTGCGCTTGGTGAGGGCGACATTGAGGAGCATGGATGCTGTTTTGGCATCTTCGAAGAACATTTCGTAGAAGTCACCTAGTCGGTAAAACAGAAGGATGTCGTCGGGAAGTGAGCGACGCATCGTCTGATACTGTGCCATCATTGGCGTTAGTTTTTTTTCTTTGGAGCCAGCCATGTTCAGCTCGGAGTTAAAGATCTTCAGCTAGCTTTGTCGAGCTTTGCTGTTGTGATGTTTTAATCTGAGTGTTGACAGGTAATGAGATATTGGCTGTATATAGAGGTAATGAATTTAAACTCTGTTATAAATAAAGTTGTTCTCGCTGTTGTCATCATGAGCTCGGCACTGACCGTTTCTGTAAGCGCGGAAGAGGAAAAGACACCACTCTATGAGTCGATGAAGGAGGCGAACACTGCTCTTAAAATGCTGCGTAAAATAGACCCTTCTGATTGGAGTGCAGGTGCTGCTGCCGCTCGCGAGGCTGCCGCTGGGATTTTGAAAGGTTTTGCTTATATTCCAGCGTTGGTTTCAGAAATGCCTGAGGGTAAAGAGAAGACTGTTGCGATAGCGGATTATCGCCGTCTCATGGGGCTTAGCTATGCAAGTATCTGTCAGCTTGAGTTAGCTTATCTTGCTGAGGATCAGGCATTAGTCGAGGCCGCACAAGCTAATGTCAAAGAGGTTAAAAAAGAGGGACATAAGAAATATGAAGATTAATTCGGAGAGTCTTCCACCTGTCTGGAAGTAATGCTCGGTGCTCTATCGAGGATACGAAGTCGACTATATGTGATGTATAGTCGATTTTTGTTGAGGCGTGCTTATGTGTGGCACTCGCTGCGCCGCGTCGTTTTTAAAAAAGGCAGTGAGAGGATGTCAGCTAAGGAGATTGGGGACTTGGGTGAGCAGCTGGCTGGTGTCTACCTCAAGTCACTTGGCTGGAAGGTGCTTTATGGTAATTACCGTGCGCCCAAAGGAGGGGAGGTCGATATCGTGGCTCGAGATGGTGAAATACTGGTCTTTCTAGAGGTGAAAACCCGCACTTCGCGCGGATATGGCCGCCCATTGGATGCAGTGGATGGCAAAAAACAAGAGCTCATCGAGCGGGGAGCGAACTCATGGCTGAAGCTTCTGGGGAGGCGGGATATGGCTTGGCGCTTTGATGTGGTGGAGGTGATTTTAGCTGATGGCGAGCAAGCGGATGTGAATCTTGTTAAAAATGCATTCTGATGCTTGAAGTGGTGATGAAAAAGTCACAATTTTTTTTTGAAAAAAACTACTAAAAAATCAATCTGAGTATTGCCAAGAAGCTAATATTCATCAATGCTTGGCCTCTGTTTAATATGAATCACTCAACTGATATGCCCACTTACGTGATAGGTCACCAGAATCCTGATACTGATGCCATCTGTGCTGCGATTGGCTATGCTGATCTACTTCAGAAAAAAGGAGCCTCAGAGGTCTTGCCAGCAAGATGTGGCGAGCTGCCTACAAGGACTGCTTATGTGCTAGAGAGAGCTGGAGTAGCCAGCCCTACACTGCTCAATCACGTCTATACTACTGCTGAAATGATCTGCATCAAGGATGTGATCAAGGTGCGTGATGATGCGACCTTTCTGACGGCCTACCACCTGATGCTCGACAATAATGTGCGCAGTATTCCAGTGCTTGATGAAAATGATGAATTTTGTGGTTTGCTGAATTACCTCGATCTACTTCAGCTAATCATGCCATTAAATACCGATGAAGATACGGTAAGGAGGATGATTGCTTGTCCACATAATGTGGCAAAAACCTTGAGTGCAGAAGTCATAGGTGCTGTTGCTAGCTCAGGTGAAAGAGAGCTCGTTCAGCTTGTAGGAGCTTCCAGTAATGAGTCGGTCAAAGAGCGTCTTGAGGCGGCTGTGTCTAATGGTGATATTGATTCTTACGCTGTTATCTGTGGTGATCGTCCTCAGGTGCATCGTGATGCTATCGAGTCAGGTGTATGCATGCTCGTGGTCACTGGTGGCTACGGGATTAGTGATGAGCTAGCCGCTGAAGCCGACAGCAAAGGGGTTATGGTGCTACTTTGTAAGCAAGACACTGGCACGGTATCGAAGCTCATCCGCTGTGCTCGTAAGGTTAAGGACGCACTAGATCCAGATGTAGTGCAGGTGAAGTCCAACGATACACTGGTTGCTATCAAGAGTCAGATTTTACAAAACGAACAAAGTATTTTCCCCGTCATCGACCACGATAGTAATACCTTTAGTGGCTTGATTACTAAGACCTGTGTCATTGACCCTCCACATAGTCGTTTGATCCTTGTCGATCATAATGAGTTTTCTCAAGCCGTCAGTGGCGCTGAGGAGGCCGAGATTGTTGAGGTGATCGATCATCACCGACTAGCGGGTGACATAGTAACCAGTCAGCCGATTCGCTATATCAATGAGCCAGTAGGGTCCTCATGCACGATCATCGCACGTGAATATCGATATGAGGGCATAGCTATCCCTAAGGACATAGCGCTCTGCCTTATCGCTGGTATGGTGACTGATACGCTCAATCTGTCCTCTCCAACGACTGCCGATCTGGATCGTGAAATCCTCCCATGGCTATGTGAAATAGCAGGAGTGGATGCCGCTGATTTTACTCGTCAGATCTTTGAGTCTGGCTCACTGCTCGCCAATAATACCGCCTCCGAAGCGCTCGATACCGACCGCAAGGTATTTGAAGAAGCTGGTGCGAGTGTCACTATTTCTCACATCGAAGAGTGTGGCTTAGATTTATTTGAGAGTAATCGCCAATCATTAACGGCTGAGCTAGATGATCTTGTTGCTAAGCAAGGCTTTGACCTAGCTCTTGTTATCATTACTGATATTACAAGTCATTACAGTGTGCTATTAGCCAGTGGCGATGCCGGTATCATTTCAGAGCTCCCTTATGAACGTGATGAAGAAGGTGTATTTCAAGGGCCAGGTGTGGTAAGCAGAAAGAAGCAGGTGTTTCCCGCAGTCTGCCAAGCAATTCGCAAAGCCTTTACCGCATCCGTTTAATTCCCAACCTCAGTAATCAATCACATGCCCAGAGAAATAGTTATTATAAAAATAGGCACAGGAGTGCTTACTCGTGAGAAGGATGGCACACTTGATGAAGCCTCCTTAGTGAGGCTAGTTACCGCTGTAGCTGAGCTAGTCGACTCTGGCGTGTCCTGCGTGATGGTGTCGAGTGGTGCTGTCGGTGCCGGCGTTTCGGCTCTGCAGCTCGATGGTTATCCCGATGATGTGGCTACTCGCCAAGCGTGTGCAGCAGTGGGGCAAACTCGCTTGATGCATGCCTATGAGACACTGTTTCAGAAATTCAGGCTTAATGTAGCGCAAATTCTCGTGGCCGTTGATGATTTGAATGATCCGTCACGTAACCCACATGTGACAAACACCCTTCACCGTTTACTCGAAGAGGGCAGTATCGTCCCTATTATTAACGAAAACGACAGTGTAGCCGTTGATCAGCTGAGATTTGGCGATAATGATAAGCTTTCGGCGAAGGTTGCTGAGTTACTCAATGCTCGCCTTCTTGTCTTACTGAGCACGGTTAGTGGGATTGAGCGCGCTGACGGTAGCACGATTAGTCATGTAGAAGATATCAGCTCGATTACAGAGCATGTGAGAGATGATCACGGTAAGTTCTCTATTGGCGGGATGAGCTCGAAAATAGAAGCCATTGAGCTAGCCCTCAATGCAGGAGTAGAAACAGTTATTGCGAGTGGTAGAGAGCCGCAGAAGCTTTCTGCCATTGTAGCAGGTGAGGAAGTGGGAACGCGTTTTAAAATATAGTATAATTTAACATTAGGTCTTCTCATTATATTCATTTGAATTAAACTTATTATAAGAAGATTAACTGCCATTGATAACCTCCTCATATTACGATGATAAATAATTCTATTTTAGTTTCTCACGAAAACGAATTTTCATGGGTTGCCTGCGCAGGCAAGGGATCTTTCCAAAATAGCGCATTGCTTAAAGGGTGGTGTGAAAAAGAAATTAACAATGGATCAAGCTGTGTTGTAGTTGATTTGGCAGAGTGTAAGGCGATGGACTCTACCTTTATGGGGACATTGGCTGGTCTAGCAATGCTACTTATGAAACTGCCAGACGGGCGCTTACAGATTATATCGCCGGATGAGAAAAACACGAAGTCACTCGTTGATCTAGGTTTGGAGTCACTTTTAGAAATCAATCCAGATAAAGCTATTTGGGAGATCCATATAGATGCTGTCAGAGGAAGGTTACAGCTGTGTGTCTCCGACACCGATGTATTTGACCAAGGCGAAAACGTTCTGGAAGCGCATAAGAAACTGTGTGAGGCTGATGCGAGAAATAACGAGAAGTTTGCATCTGTGCTCGATATCTTAGAAGCTGAGCTGGAGGCTAAAAAAAACAAAGCCTAATACAAAATTTTCATAGATCATAGACCGAAGGCTTTAATGCTGTGTGCATTAATCGTATAAAAACTACCTTTTTTAATTTTCCAGCTTGCATGACTTGCGCAGATTTATAATATACAAACAGTCTTAGCCGAGATATTACTGAAAGGTAAACATTTCGGATTAGATTATTTTCTACAACGCTTTACTTTAACAAGCTCTTTAACGTCATTTTAATAGCCATCGTGTTATGAAGCATGCTGTTATTAGTTTTTTATAGTATAACTACATGAGCAGCAGATATTACTTCCGCTGTAATTGAAAATCTAGGTTCTCCTAAGCAATTTAGAGATCCGACCAAACAAACAAACAAATAAACAATACATTAATATGAAATTCACTCTTATTCTCGCTTCTGTCGTTGCTGCAGCACTTTGCGCTTCATGCGGTTCTGTCGGTTCACTTGGTTCAGTCGGATCTGTAGGTTCAGTTGGCTCACTCGGTTCAGTAGGATCAGTCGGTTCAGTAGGATCACTTGGTTCTGTAGGTTCTGTAGGCTCAATCGGTTCTGGTTCAGGTTCAACTGGTTCAGGTTCTGGTTCATCTGCAGCAGCAGGCACAGCACCAGTAGTAACATACCCTACTTCTAAGTAAGGTTAACTAGTTACTTAACTATTTTTAAGGGTGGCTCATTATCATGATGAGCCACCCTTTTTTCTTGTCAGATGTATTTTTTAGAGTCATTAAATGAGCATCTTATGAAATTATTTAACATTCTATTAATGTCAGCTGCCGCTGTGGGTAGCATCGCTCTTTCTTCATGTGGCTGCTGCACGGGTGTTGAACGTCCTCCAGCACTCCGCTCTTTACCTGAATTTAGCCCACTGCCTTCATCAGCACCAGCAGCGCCGGCGCACATTAATTACGCGAAGTAATCTTTTCGACACATCTGATAATACTTATTTATATTGTTAAGCAGTGCTTCTGTTTAACAGTATTTTAAGAGACAGAGTGTCATTTTTTAAAGGTCATGGATTAGCTCCATGGCCTTTTTCGTGCCATCATGGGGCGTTTGCCCTAATGGTCTGATACCTTATTTCAGTTGCAGTCGAAGCACAAGTAGTGAGGTTCAACTGATAAGGTGACGGCGGCTGGTTTGTGTGAAAACTATTAACGAAGAACATTATGGAGAAATTGAGAGAGGTAGACGTCATTATTGTTGGTCAAGGCTTAGCTGGAAGCTCCTTGGCCTATGAGCTGATCAAGCGTGACCAGAAGGTGGTCGTCATCGACCGTCAAGATGAGGGTTCTTCTTCGAGAGTGGCTGCTGGGTTAATTACTCCGCTCACAGGTAAGGGGATGAACCCAGCCTGGAGGCAAGAGGAGTATTTATCGAAGGCTATTGAGCATTACCAAGAGCTTGCCGATAAGACAGGTCAGTGTGTCTATTTTCCACAGCCAGTGTTACGTGTGTTCTCTTCCCAGAAAGAGCGTGCAAAGTGGCTAACTAAAAAAGGCGAGCAGGATCGCTGGGCTGAGGAGGTGGACTCATTACCTGAGCCGATTCTCTCTGAGCATGGCGCGATAGTGATGCCTGATGGTGCTTGGGTTGATACCTTAGCTTATCTGTCTGTTATCAGAGGGCTATTAGTCGAGCATGAGGCTATTATAAATGCTGATTTTAAGCAGAGTGAGGTGAACGTGCTCAATGACGGTGTTGAGTGGCGCGGCATCGTGGCGCGTAAGATTATTCTCTGCCAAGGTGCCTATGGTTTAAAAAAGCAAATGCACACGCAGGCTTCAGGTCACTCGAATGGGGAGGGCGGGGATAAACAAGCATGTGAGCAACAAGCGGAGTGGTTTGGTGATGTCATACACCGAAGTGCTAAGGGGGAGATCCTCACCCTTAAGATAAATGGTCTAGATGAGAGTTCTCGCTACCATGCTCAGGGCTGGCTAGCTCCGCGCGGAGGTAATCACTGGAAGGCTGGTGCTAGTTATGATTGGCAACAGCTTAATTCAGAAACGACTGCAGAGGGTAGGGATCAAATTTTAACAAGGCTTAGAAGCTGGATCAAGCCAGGTATTGAGCTTGAGGTGGTCGACCACGCTGCTGGGGTGCGTCCGATTATTCGAAATAGCCGTCCTGTGGTTGGCTTTCATAAAGAGCACTCTCAGCTAGGTTTTTTAAATGGATTGGGGTCGAAGGGTGCACTGATGGCTCCTGCCGTTGCTGCGCATCTGGCTCAGCATCTCTGCGGTGAGTGTGCGCTCGATGAAGAGCTCGATTATTACCGCTCACTATCTTCTCCAGCTGCTGGAGATTCTACTAAAGACTGTGAGCTTCATAGAGCGATGAGAGTAGAGATCATTACAGGGAGTCTGCTTCATTGTGCTCATCGTATCATTAGCTCGGTGGTGAAGCACGGGGATACCGTGGTGGATGCGACATTAGGAAATGGCCACGATACGCTGTTTTTGGCGGGTTGTGTTGGTGCGGGCAAGAGCGATGGCTTGGTGATTGGTTATGATATTCAGCCAGAGGCACTTTTAGCCACTAGAGAGCGACTGGAGACCGCTGGTATAGATAGCTCCTGCTATGAGCTACACGAAGAAAGCCATGAGATGCTTGCTCGTAATTCTGCTAAAGCCGTCGCAGCTGTGATGTTTAATCTCGGCTACCTGCCAAGTGGTGATAAGGAGATCATTACGCTCGTGGACTCGACGATGCGCGCATTAGCTTCTGCGGCTAAGAAACTCTCTCAAGGTGGAGTTCTCAGTGTGATGTGCTACCCAGGTCATGCAGGCGGTGATAGCGAGGCGCTGACTGTGAAAGGGTGGTTTGAATCTCTGGATACTGACGACTACAAAGTTACGATGTATCAGCGGCAGGGGGCGAAGGCGACAACGCCTTACTTGCTCATTGCTAAAAAGGGGGATGTCCCATATATCGTTAAAACTGCGGTGGCTGATTTAGGATAATTATTGGGTTATTGGGATTCTGTCAATGCTCGGGGTGCTTCTTTATCCTCC
>JALZUH010000023.1 GCA_023301645.1 Akkermansiaceae bacterium | reverse complement strand
AGGCGCGGGGGTAAGAAAAAGTGGTATCAAGTGGACTGGGGCTTATGGATAGATGCCTCAAAGAGTAGGAAATTGCTGAAGGCCGAATGGACTTGCACGGTGGGTATAGTGATTTGTGTGGCTGTGGGAGTGGCCATCTATATGCGGTCTAGGTAGTTTGCCAAATAGGTGGTCGGGGCATTGCAGATGGCCGTGCAGCATAGCGAATCTGTTAGGCGTCTTTAATCCATTGACAGTATTTTCTCGGTGATTACTTCTACTAAATGATTAATTACTTTTACAGGGCAGCGGCACTTCTGGCTGGCGCACATGCTCTGCTGGCTGATGGGCCGCAATTTCAGGATCCTGTGAGGATCGAGGTGGAGGGTGAGCCTATCGCTATAGCGGGGGGGTATACCTTTCCTGCGATGGTTGATCTCGATGGTGATAAGCGATTGGATCTAGTCGTCGGGTATTATCGGGGGGCTGGTATGCTTTTTTACAAAAACATCGGGACTTCAGAGTCTCCTAGCTATGCTCCTGCTAGAAGTCTGATGGTCAATGGTGAGCCTTTGGTTGTGCCGGGGGTCGGGCCTTGATGCACGGGAACGTGTCCACAGTTTGTGGATTTAGACGGTGATGGTGTGCTAGACGTGGTGAGTGGCGCACATGCTACGAGTCAGAAATATGACGAGAAAAGGACTCCAGTTCATTGGTTCCGAGGGAAGAAGGAAGGGGGGCTGAGTTTCGATGATTCGGTTCCTGTGGTCACACTTTCAGGATTACCTCCTAGTTTGAGTAATTTACTCGATGAGAAAATCGAGGGGAGCAGGAGGCGTCTTTACCGAGTTTCAGAGCCAGGGGTTACTAAGCCTAGCTTTGTCGATCTCAATGGTGATGGGTTTCTTGATCTGGTCTATGGTGAGGAGCTTGGGATGATTATCAGCCATATGGGCTCTGCTACTGAGGGGGGGAAGCATTTCTCCGATGAGGCTAAGATGCTCAAGGATACAGAGGGGCGCAACCTCACGGCAGGGGTTTATGGTAGTCCTTACTTCGTAGATTGGGATAAGGACGGGGATTTGGATATCGTGTCTGGCTGCAAATTCGGAGGGGTATATTTTTCTGAAAACGTGGGAGATGCTAAGCGTCCGACGTGGAAGGCATTCGTAGAGTGGCAGCCAAGGACTCCTGAGAGCTCTATTTACTACGGGCAATACACGATGCAGGATAGTAGGGATGAGATGAAGCCATGGTGCTATACCACGGTGTGTGTCGCTGATTACAATAACGATGGGAAGCTAGACCTTATCGTCGGTGACTATAGCAAGCTGATCATGCCAGCAGAGGGTCTTACTGCTGAGGAATTCGATACGCAGTATACTAAGTATAGGGGATTATTGGCAAAGAGTGAGTATGATGCTGACTTAGCAAAGGCAACATTGGTGTCTGAGAAAATGGGCTTCATCTGGGTGTATCTACAAAAATAGCATTGTTCGGAGTTGCGCTGGGAAGTCGGCCGATTCGTGATGTTCTGCGTGATGTTCTGGTTCTTACTAGATAACTTATCGCTTTATAAATTTGTTGATTAGTGAATAGTGCTGCCAGCTTAGCAGGGTCTTCTGCTAGGCTGATTCTTAATACACGATACGATGTCTGCCCAACTCTCTTCTCCAAGTGACTTAGCCTCTCCGAGCGTGCTCTTTGTATGCACCGGAAATACCTGCCGCAGCCCTATGGCAGAAGGGTTACTCAAATCAGCTCTGCAGTCTTCTACTGAGGGTAATGGTGGAGTTCAGGTCGCTTCTGCTGGTGTGTCAGCTTCTCCGGGGCAGGCGATGAGTCAGAATACGAGTGCAATTCTTAGGCGTGAAGGTGCGTCGGTGGAGGGGTTTGCGAGCCAGCAGGTGAATGCTGAGCTGCTCAGCCAATCTAGTGTGATCATTGCGATGACTGAGTCGCATGCTTCGGTGCTGAAGCATTACTTTCCTGAGGCTGAGGTTAGCCTAATCTGTGACTTCATCGATCCTAAAGAGGGCTTGGCGGGTGCTGACCTGCCTGACCCATACGGGATGGATATCGAGGCGTATCAGGAGGTGGCTGAGGTCATCGGCCTCGCATTACCGGGGATTCTTTCTAAGCTGAGTGCGTAGTATGAGTGGTAAGGGCATAAGTTTAGAGTCGATTGCTCAGGAGTTTCGCATTCAGGGTGAGCTCGTAAGTATTGAGGGCATTGATACAGGGCTTATTAACAGCACTTACATAGCCTCTTACCAGCTGGGTTCTGAGCAAAAGCGTTATATTCTTCAGCGTATCAATAGCCACGTCTTTCCTGATCCGATCGCTGTGATGGAGAATGTGGCGAAGGTCATCGGCCACCTGAAGGCGAGCACAAAGAGCTCCTCTTCATCGCGCTCACTTGAACTTTTCCCGACTACGGGGGGATTACCGTATTTTAAGGAGCAGGATGGCTCGGTCTGGAGGTGTTATAACTTCATCGAGGGCTGCTGCACCTACGATACTGTCGAGTCACCGGAGCAGGCATACCAAGCAGCCTTCGCCTTCGGCGAATTTCAAAATAAGCTCGCTGATTTATCGGCTGAGGATCTTACCGAGACTATTGTCGACTTTCATCATACGCGGAAGCGATTTGCTCGATTAATGGAGCTGGTGGCTGCTGACCCCTGTGGCAGGGCGGCAGAGATCACTGCTGAGCTGGCCTTTATCAAGGACAGGGAGTCAGTGGTCGGTCGGCTTATCGATCTCCGTGATACTGGGGCACTACCTGTCCGCATCACCCATAATGATACGAAGTTCAATAATGTCATGGTCGATGAGCAGTCAGGGGAGGCGGTGTGTGTGATCGATCTTGATACGGTCATGCCTGGGCTTTCTCTCTATGACTTCGGTGACTTAGTGCGCACTTCGGTGAGCCCATATTCGGAGGAGGACATTGAGGGGGTAAGCGTTCGCATGCCTGTCTTTAAGGCTCTAGTCGACGGGTATCTCACTGCTTGCGACTGTCTTCATGAGGCCGAGGTTGAGAATCTTGCCTACGCAGGAAACGTGATCACTCTGGAGTTAGCGATTCGTTTTCTGAGCGATTACCTAGAGGGGGATCTTTATTTCAAAACAGAGCGTGAAGGGCAGAATCTCCACCGTGCACGAGTCCAGCTGGAGCTGGTGAGGCAGCTCGAGGCGTCAGAGGAAGAGATGGCTGCTTATGTGAGGCAGTGGAAGTAGTCTAGGCTGCTATGGTGGGGGCGACTGGATCAGCTTTCCCTTTCTCTAGCGTATCGCTTGATAATCTTGAGCTCGTAGCGGTTCCTTTGCCTGAGCCATCCTCTCTGGCTCTTATCAGGCTTTCCTCTGTATTTGTATCGAGAAGAAAGGGCTCTGACTAGCCTCCAGCTGAGATAGCAATAATTTCGACGGAATCATTCTCTGAGAGAGTTACCTCTGAGTATTCTCTAGGGAAGAGTGCTTGCTTATTGAGCTCGACGACAGCTGGTTTATCGACGAGCCCGAGAGATGCGAGCAGATCGGTAATAGTGATAGTTTGATCGAGGCTGTGCTCTTTGCCGTTGAGGGTGATCTTCATGGTGTGGAATTGAGTATTTCGAGGTCCCAGTCCTTCCACACAGATTCGTAGCCTTTGGTCTTCAGCATGTTTGCAATAGCTGCTGGTGAGCGCTTGTCATCGATGGTGAACTGCTCAGTGGCTCGACTGCATGAGGAAGTTTCTTTTTCAGAAGCTTCGATTTCGATTCTGCGACCTTTGATGGTGCGGTGCAGGTCATCTCTTCCTGCTCCAGTGTAGCCGCCTGGGTCTGTCTGTGAGCCTGCCGACATGTGGGTGACCCCTAGTGGCACGATGGCGTCACGTAGAGCGGCCGGCTCACGGGTGCTGCCTACAATACCGACTTGCGGGAAGCAAATGCGGAAGGCGCAGGTGAGCTGAACGAATTGGCGGTCATTGAGAAAGAATTCAGGATTAGGCTGATACTGGTAGTTTCCAGCATAGGGACGCATGCGTGGGAATGCGACGGTGTAGGAGGCTTTCCAGCAGTGCTTGTAGAGGTATTCCAAATGTGCGGCTAGTGCCATGGCTTCAGTCTTCCAGTCAGCTAGACCGAAGAGGGCGCCGATGCCGATACGTCTGAATCCGCCTGCGTAGGCGCGCTCGGGGCATTCTAGGCGCCAGTCGAAGTTTTTCTTAGGGCCTGCGGTGTGAAGCGTGGAGTAGGTCTCACGATGGTAGGTTTCTTGGTAGACGATGAGTCCTTCAGCGCCATGATTGACGAGTTCTCCGTATTGGTGATCTTCCATCGGGCCGACTTCGATGGCGATGGTGGGGATGAAGTGCTTGATGGCGTCGATGCAGTCTTGCAGGTAGCCTTCGGAGACAAATTTGGGGTGCTCGCCTGCGACGAGTAGGATGTTTCTAAAGCCGAGCCCGTGTAAGTGCTTCGCCTCGGTGACTACTTGCTCGATGGTGAGTGTGGTGCGCAGGATGGCATTATCTCGTGAGAAGCCGCAGTAGGTGCAGTTATTGACGCATTCATTGGAGACATAGAGTGGGGCAAAAAGCCGCATGGTCTTGCCAAAGTGGCGCTGCGTGATGGCGCGACTTTGTGCGGCGATAGCTTCGAGTTCATCGCGAGATTTGGGCGCGATGAGTTGCTCGAATTTCTGAAGCAGTGGTGATTTCTCACCTGCGTTAAATGTGTCTACGAAGCTCACGGGCGTAGTGTAGTTCTCTATTTGAAAAAGGCAAAGGTGGAACTCTTAAATTAGCTGTTTTAATGCAGTCTTAGTGAGTCGTTGTCGTCTATACAGTGATTGAGCCTCATTTTGATTAGCCAATATGGGGGATGGCGTGGAGGAGCTTCTGCGTGTATTCATGCTGTGCGTTATTGAAAACTTCTTCAGCTTCGCCGTATTCGACAATCTTGCCCTTATACATGACGGCGATGTTATCGGCGATGTAGCGGACAACGGATAGGTCATGTGAGATGAAGATCATGGTGAGCTCTAGGTCTTTTCTGAGCTCGAGGAGGAGATTGAGAATCTGTGACTGGATGGATACGTCTAGTGCACTCACTGGCTCGTCTGCGATGATAAGCTTGGGCTCAGGTGCGAGGGCTCTGGCAATAGCAATGCGCTGTCTCTGTCCTCCTGAGAATTCGTGCGGATACTTGTGCATGGCACTTTGGTCGAGTCCGCAGCGCTTCATGAGGCGCTCGATTCGCTCTTGTAGGTCATTTCCTTTGAGCCCGGGGTGGCGCTGTCTGATGGCTTCTGCTAGTGTGGAGAAGATGGTCATGCGTGGGTTCAGTGAGGCGTAGGGGTCTTGGAAAATCATCTGAAAGTCGAGCCTGCGGTGGCGGACTTGGCTGGGGCTGAGCGCTGAGATGTTTTGCCCCTCGAGTATGACACTGCCAGATGTGGCGGGGATGAGCTGCATGATGGTGCGAGAGAGGGTGGATTTGCCACAGCCAGACTCGCCCACTAGTCCGAGTATTTCGCCTTTCTGGATACTCATGGTGATACCGTCAACGGCTTTGACAATATCGGGTTTTTGACCACCAAGCATTCCTTTTGATAGGGTGAAGTGGGTTTGAATATCGTTAATTTCAAGAAAGGCCATGGGTTTTTGTAAGGTGCGGAGTGTGATTGCTAAACTCTAAAAAGTAGAAATTTGTGCGTCTAGAAGCTGATAGCATCCATGTCAAAGATGACGGTGACGTCTTCGGGTGGTGGTGTTTGCTTCAAGATTTTCTGAATATGGCCTGAGAGTGCGCGAGGGGATATTCCTAGTAGCATGAGCTGAAAGCGGAATTGCCCATGGGCTTTGGTTAGGGCGGCAGGTAGTGGCTCGCCGATAGTGATACCTGCGGGGAGTTCGGCTTTGAGCCTTTTGTGGAGGTTTTCTAGCGTGAACTCGGCGCGTCTTTCGTGAGTGGAGCGAGTGCCTATGAGGGCGAAGTTAGTGTAGGGTGGGTAGCCGAATTGTTTTCTGAAATCGAGCTCCTGATGAGCGTAGCCATTGAAGTCGTGATGGCGGGCAAACTGGATGGAGGGTGAATGTGGGGTGAATGTCTGGATAATGACTTCTCCTTCTAACTCGCCTCTTCCTGCGCGCCCAGCTACCTGGGTGAGTAGCTGAAATGTGCGTTCGCCAGCACGGAAGTCTGGCACGTGTAGTCCTAGGTCAGCATTGAGCACGCCAACGAGTGTGACATTGGGGAAGTGTAGCCCTTTAGCAATCATTTGGGTGCCGATGATGATGTCGATTTTTCTTTGGTGAAAGGCGCGCAGTGTGTCTCGCAGTGCATTTTTCCTACGCATGGTGTCGGTATCAATGCGGGCGATACGTGCTTGGGGGAATACTTTCTGGATGATGGATTCGACTTGCTCGGTGCCATAGCCTTGGAAGCGGATGGCATCATCGCCGCATTCTGGGCAGCGGCGTGGGGTGATGGCCTGATGACCACACATGTGGCAGATGAGTCGTTCTTCCGCGCGGTGGTAGGTCAGTGGCATCGCGCAGTGGCGGCACTCGCAAACGTGGCCGCATTCTGGGCACTGCATGGATCTGGCAAAGCCGCGTCGATTGAGGAAGAGGATGACTTGTTCACCATCGGCTAGCTTTTTCTCCATGTGGCCTCGCAGTGGGTCGGAGAGGATGGAGGGGGCGGACTTGTGCTTTTTGCCTTCGATTCTCATGTCGATGACACGGATGATGGGGAGGGACTGGCCGTCGGCTCGCTGATCGAGTTTGAGCAGTTGGTATTTTCCCTTTTGAGTATTATGGAAGGACTCTAGGGATGGGGTGGCAGAGCCTAGGAGGATGGCGCATTTCTCGAGATGGGCGCGCAGCACAGCTAAGTCTCTGCCGTGGTAGCGAGGGTTGCTGTCTTGCTTGTAGGAGTTCTCATGTTCTTCGTCTACGATGATGATTCCTAAATTGGTTAGCGGGGCGAAGACGGCACTGCGAGCGCCGATTACGATGCGGGCTTTACCTTCTCGGATACGATGCCATTCATCGAATTTCTCACCTTGTGAGAGGTGGGAGTGGAGCACAGCGACTTGGTCCTGAGTGGAGGCAAACCTCGACTTAAAGCGCTGCACGGTCTGTGGGGTGAGTGAAATTTCAGGAAGTAGGATGAGGACACTTTTGCCAGCATTGATGCAGTGCTGTGCGGCTTGCAGATAGACTTCAGTCTTACCAGAGCCTGTCACTCCGTGCATGAGCATGGGTTTTTGAGGCGTGTTGATCTGCTCGATGACTTGCTCCATGGCAATGGCTTGTCCTTCATTGAGCTTGAGGGGGGAGTCTTCGATGAATTCTTCGCCGTCATCGGGGTCGCGCCTGACGGCTTCTTCGATGACTTCTACGGCTTTTATTTTAACGAGGGCTTTGATCGATGCCGAGGCTGAGCCTCCTCCTAGGTCCTTGAGTGAGAGCTTGCCGCCAGAGGCTTCGAGTAGGGTGAGGATGAGGTGCTGTCGCGGTGCTCGTTTACTGAGTTTGTTAAACGCTTCTTCGTCTGGTTTTGCGACCAGTTGGACGAATTTCTGTGTTTTTTGTGAATTGGATTCTTGCCTGACTGACTCGGGGAGCAGTGAGCGCATGATGACTTCCATGGGTGATCCGTAGTATTGAGCCATCCATTTACCTAGTTCGAGTAGCTTCTCGGTAATGAGAGGGTTGGGGTCGATGAGGCTGTCAATGGGGCGCAGGGTGAACTTGCTAGGTATTTCCTCAGTGATGTCGAGAATGGTGCCAGTGGCAGGCTTATTTCTCAGCGGGACGGTGACTCGGCAGCCGGGCTTTGCCATCATCCCTTCTGGGATGGCGTAGTCGAAGACCAGTTCGGATGGTCCATCTATTAATACTCGGGCAGCAGGCACGGGGGAGTTTTAGACGCTAAATTCTCAGCTGTCGATTCATAGTAATAGCGCGGCTCTGAATTAGTGGTGAGGAGCTGGCTTAATGGAACGCTCAATCGACGGAGGAGCTGGCGATTTTAGATACTCTTGGTCGGATTAATTACCGTAATTTACTAAGCGCTCGATGAGGTCAGGATATAGAGCGTGGGTGATGGTTCCAATGGAGATGATGATGCCGATGAGAACGAGTGTGAAGAGAAGTAATCTTTGGGGAGAGAAGGTTCGAGTGCTGCGCTTTTTGGTTCGAGCTTTCTTTTTATGGGGTTTTTCATCCTCAGATACTTGCTTCGTGGCAGTGCTACTAGCAGTGCTAGTCCCTGTGTGATAGCTTCGGTAGGTCATTGGAGCCTTACCTTGATCGTGCTGGCTGGACTGTGACTTGATGTCTTCGAGTTGGTCAACGAGCTCTTGGGCAGAGGCTGGGCGGTTGTCTGGGGAGATACTTAGCAGGCCTTTGATGAGGCTGTCATATCGCTGGTCGACTTGGGCGACTTCTGAGGGGGCGATGTAGGGCTGATGGGGCACTGAGCCGGTGAGTAACTCGTAGAATAATACACCAAGGGCGAAGAGGTCACTGCGTAGATCTGCCTGGTAGGGCGGGGTGGTGATTTCAGGGGCTGTGTAGTAGTCTGAGCCGAAGATGGAGCCTCCTTGGATAGTGCTCTCTTCCGCGTGGTGGGCTAGACCGAAGTCGATGAGAACAGGCACTGCATGCTCATCGATGATGATATTTGCAGGCTTGATGTCACGGTGGAGGATACCAGCTTGGTGTGGTTTATCGAGGGCTTTGGCTATGTTGGTGATGAGCTCGGCGGCTTCTTGGTGTTCGACTTCTTGGCCATTACATATTTCGAAGAGTGATTGCCCTTCGATAAACTGCATGACTATGTAGAGGATCCCATTGATCTCACCGTAGTCATAAATAGAGGCAATGCTGGGGTGGTTGAGCTTTGCCATGACCTGCGCCTCTTGCTTGAATATTTTGCGAAACTGGATCGAAAATGAGCAGGCGTGGGTGAGGGTTTTTATCGCGACAGGGCGATTGAGCGATGTCTGACGAGCCTTGTAAACAGCACCCATACCTCCGTGAGCAAGTAGCTCAATGCGATCATAAGCAGGAAGGTGCGAGTCAAGCTCTTCGGCTGAGATAGCCAGCTTCAAGGCGTCTTGGTTTTTCATTACTGGGTGCCTCTGAGGATGAATTTCGTCTTTGGCTTTTGGCCATCACTTGCCACTGGAGTGTAGTGATTACTGATGTAGTGGTATGCAGCATAACCAATGAGAGCCGTGATCAATAGTGTGATGATTGCCGGTAGTTTGCTCTTGGTCGAAGCTGCAGAGAGGTTGCGGGTTGGCATGCTCACAGGGGTTTGAGTGAGAGGCTGCTTGGCCGGTATAGCTGGCTGCGGATTTGTGGCTAAGTGGTCGAGGATCTGGTCTAGATCAGCTGTCATCTCAGTGGCTGACGCGTAACGCTCAGTAGGATTTGGCTGTAGTGCTCGTATGAGAACATTGTCGATGAGGGTGGTGACATTTCTACGCGATGATGGTGGTGCGTATGGGTTAGTGGGTAGGTATCCTACGATGAGTTCGTAGAAGATGATACCGAGTGAGTAGAGGTCTGCTCGTGCGTCGATGGCTATTTGGGGGGTGTGTTTTTCGGGCGCCGAGTAGGTCGCTGAGTTAGGTATGAGTGGATTGTGAATATGGCTGGATATTCCGAAATCAACAATCTTTGCCTCTGCGCTCTGGTTGATGAAAATATTAGCGGGATTGAGCCCTAAGTGCAAAACACCTGCTGTATGTGCGCATTCAAGTCCTTGGCACACATTTTTGATAAGCTTGGTTGCCGATACAGGGTCTAGGTGCTGTCCGTGGGCTTTCTCGTAGAGTGATTGCCCGTCGATATCCTCGGTGATCATGTAGAGCATGCCGTTAATTTCTCCAAAATCGTAGACGTCGATGAGGTTTTGGTGGTTGAGCCGCGCCATTGTTTTGGCGTCATTTTCAAAGGCTTGCCTGATTTCTGGCTGGCTACTTACGGCAGCGGGCAGGAGCTTGACGGTGATGTTTCGCTCCAGTGAGACTTGAATACCTCTGTAGGCCGCTATTGAGCTAGAGGTGGATCCGGGCGTGTCGCTGAAGTGATCGATACGGTAGCCGGGGAGGAGCTTGCTAAGTTCGCCAGGTGTGAGGGGAGCTCCTTCAGCAGCTGTATGATGATCATCCATGTGATAGGGGGCGTAGAATGGTGAAGCAGGGTGTGAGAAAGTCATTTCGGGTAGCTCAATTCGTAGATGAATTGGGCTCGATCAATGCGGCTAGAGAAATAAATCAATAGTGACTTTAAATAGCTCACATGCAGCTGGCAAACTTTAAGTCAGTAAACTAAGCACAGAGACAATGACCGCTTCAGAGTATGAACGGTTATGTTATTTGCGCACAGTGTGATAAACTGAATTTCACCAGTATCTGGACTCACCTGCGAGTAGCTGCGCTGGTATTACCGAGCATTCAGGTGGTCATCACTCCACTCGATGAGGACATAGGGGAGCGTTTGCTCAGCATTGTAGCTGATCCAAGATTTTTGATCATTGATAGCGCATGCGTAGGTGCTGGATTTACTTGATTGTAAAGTAGCGCTATTCCACCTGGAGTATTTCCAAGTCTCGCCACTTTGCCATTTCCAGCGTTGGCCCTTTTGGGAAATCCCTCCAAGCCAGCATGACTCACCAGCTTGCATTTTATTCGATATAAAGCTGAGTAGCCATTGATTTTCAGATGATGTAGATGGAACTGCTAGCTGGCCGCCAGAGGTATTGGCTAACTGGCTAGCTTCATTCCATGTCAGATTAGCTGAATATAAGAAGTAATGTTTATCATCGAAGCTTACGGTGCCTGTTGGATATTCTGGGGTTGCAGAGTCGAGTGATTGGGCTGCTCTCTTGAGCTGATTATTGGCTAGTGCTGGCTGCGTTCCGTCGTCGAGCCACTCGATGTAAAAGCTGTGCTTTTGCCTAGGTTCAGCTGGTGCGAGGATGCCGTAACTGTTGAGAGTAATATATGATAGGATAGATGATTTTCTGACTTGGTGAGTCCATGCTGTGCCGTCGACCCATCGCCATTGATTATGTCCGGAGGATCCAGCTCCTAGCCAGATGGTTTCATCAGCTTCTAAGTCGGAGATGATTGCTGCGAGGTCTTCAGCGGTGGGCAGCACGGCTAAGTGGGCGCCGTAGCTTTCTGCATAGTCCTTAGCGTCATGCCATGACATGGCTTTTTTGATGAAGAGTCTCGATCTACCGTCTTTGGTAATGGTTCCTTTGGGAAGCTTCGAGCGCTTGCCTTGGATGAGCGCTTCCTTATTTTTCTCTAGGCTTCTTAGCGCTGTGGGGCTACCTCGATGCTCAGATTTCTCTACTTCGGGCACATTTACTTCGGTGTGGTTATCTACCGTGTCAGATTCCTCAGAGGCTTTGTCGGTGGAGTTATTGCTAATAGAGAAGGTGGTTTCTTCAGGCGTGTGCGCCTTGGGGGCAGCATCAGCGTTGCCGTCATTTTGGGTGATCTTGAAACCTTGCCAGGCTGCTACAATAGCTGCTGCTAGTATGGCGACGATGACGATTTTCTTGGTGAAGGTGTTACTATTACTAGCTAGCTGTGCGTTTGCGATGGCTCCAGCTTGTGTGCCTGTGGAGTTTGTAGCTCTCCGAAGGCTCGGGTTTTGAGTGTCGGTGGCTTCATGGGGCAGCGTGTTTGCGGCCGCAGCTGCACCAGGGGTTCTTAGTTGTGGTGCTGAGGCTGAAGCACCATTGGCAAACGGGGAGTTTTGCGTTGGCGGAGATTTGATAATGCTCAGGAGAGCTTCTCCCATTTCCTCTGCTCTCTGGTAGCGCAAAGCAGGATTAGGGTTGATGGCTTTGAGGATGACGTCGTCATATCGTGCGTCGCACTGGATGACGCTGGTGACAGGGATGTAGGGGGTTTTTGGTATCTCACTAGTGAGTAGCTCATAGAGCATAATTCCTACGGAGTAGACGTCGGTGCATTCGGCAACAGCCTGAGGGTTATTAACGACTTCAGGTGCAGTATATCCAGGTGTTCCGTATGCTTGATCTGAGGCGTGATCTTCCACTCCTCGGGCAAGTCCAAAATCACCTATCTTGGGGGTGATATTGGGGTCGAGTAGGATGTTTGCAGGTTTGATGTCTCGATGAAGAATACCGTGTTTGTGAGCGTGATCTAGTCCGTTGCAAACTTCGACAATGATTCGATTAGATTCGGTGGGGTCGATTTTTTTCCCATAGCAGGAGTAGTAAAGTGGCTTACCCTGAACCATTTCCATGATGAAGTAGAGCATCCCGTCAATTTGCCCAAAGTCGTAGATGCTAACAAGGTTGGGGTGGTTGAACTTGGCCATGCTCTTGGCTTCTTGCTCAAAGGATGATCTGAAGCTTTCATCTTCACCAAATTTACGAGGTAGTATTTTAATAGCTACGACACGATCGAGAGATTTCTGGCTCGCCATGTAGACCGCACCCATGCCTCCTTTAGCTATGAAGGATTTGATTTCATAGGCAGGTAGTAGTGCTGCGATTTCTTCGATGCTAGGCGGTATAAACTCCTCAGGTGTGCTCATAGGTTAATGTGAAAATGTATGATGTAACAGGGTGTTATAAGTCTGATATCAAGGTAGATGAAGCAGCCAGCTTCACGTTGTGAAAAGCCAAACTATATTCGATTGTTAGTGAAGCATATAGTTCGTTTTTTGAGGATACAAATACAAATAATCAGTTAAGGTGAAATATATTGTCTAGCGTATTTTAAGCTGGGGCTTGGCCTCAAATGTGTCTTCTAAAATAATGGCCAGAGGTGCCTTATAGGCGTGACTCGTTGAGCTTGCTTGCCGGTAAGCTTCGTTTTGTTCTGCGGGCAGGCATTCTCCGGGGTGGGCTCGGTAGCCATTTCCTATAAAGACTCCCGTGCTGTAGCGTAGCTCTAGGTGGAGATGGGCGGGGTAGTTACCATTGGCTGTGCCTGCTGTTCCTATTTCTTGGCCTTGGGGGATGACATGAGAGTAGGCTGAATAGCTGGCGTCGAGGTGGGAATACATGGTGTTGTAGATAGCACCATGTTGATCTTTGTGTGCGAGGATGAGGATTTTACCCCAGCCAGGTGATGGCTCTCCTCGGTAGATGACTAGGCCGCTACAAGTGGCAAAAATAGGGTCGCCTAGGTCGGTATTCATACCTCCTATTCCATTGATGTCATCTCCCGTGTGGTTGCCGCCTCGGCGTTTGTTGAGATCCCAGAATGCCTGAGCATTATAGGTGAGGGCACCGTTGATGGATCCCATGGCGTGATGGGTTTGGCTGGCGGTGGGGATGCGAGCTCTCTCGAAGGCTGAGAGCTCGATGAAGCGCGTATCTAGTGGAGGGGTGCTAGTGAGTGGAGTATGACCAAGGGCTTCGTCAGCCCTTTGCCATGAGGACATGGATTGGGTGGGGATGTCACTCCTTGTCTTTACCTTGGTGTTGCGCATCAAGATCATACTCCCTGTGATGATCACAAGGGCGATGGCAACACTCGATAGAATTAGTGAGGATTTGGAGGAACCTGCCATTTAGAAATTGAGCAGTATTTCAGCGCGTCTGTTGGCTCTTCTGCCCTCAGGTGAGTCTACTCCATCTGCTGTAGTGTTAGGCTGTCTAGGACGTTGTTTACCAAAGCCTGAGATAGAGACTTGGTTCTTATCGAGACCTTTGGCCACGAGGAAGTTCATAACCTGCTCAGCACGTTTCTCAGATAGGGTGAAGTTATAGCTGTCTGAGCCTAGCGCATCGGTATGTCCTGAAATGAGGAGCTTTTTGGCGGGGTTGGCTTTGAGGATGTTATTAACGATTTCGAGCTGCTTCTGAGTGCGAGGTGTGAGCTCGTCTGAGTCTAGAGTGAAGTAGATGGCGAGTGATTCACCTCCTTTAGGGTTTTTGACCAGTGGGCTGAAGTGAATGTCTCCTCCAGAGATTTCTTTAGCGTAGTGGCCTAGTAAGGAATCAAGGTTGATTTCAGATATTTTCCAGTCGGCTTGAGCATCTGTGCGTTTCAGGTTGAGGGCGAAGGATGCTTTGCTGGATGTAGATGTTTTGTTCAATCTAGCTAGGTATCCAGCGCTGTTTTGCTGCTTAAACATCTCTCTGATAGCGCGATCTTTTATCAATTGGTAATCACCATCTTCAAAAACCATGCATAGAGCTGCAATCGTAGTGTATGAAACCTTGTTCTCATTAACGTATTGCTGCGCTGCTACAGGGTCTAGCTGGGTGATGGCGTCCATGAATCCTTGAAGGGTTTCGCGGGTTCCGTTAAGATTGGCCTGTTGGTTGTTTGCCTTGTTAGGGTCGATTGCGGGGGCCGCTCCGCCTGCTTTTACACCAGTTTTGTCGCTAGTGTCATTTGTAGTATGGTTATCAGATGTTGGGCCAGAGGACGGTGCTACTTGTCCAGTGGTGTCAGAGTCAGGGGTTAGGCCTGCATTTGCTGCAGCCGCAGCGGCTTGGTCGATAGCATCTGATGGGATTAAGGTGCTGGCTGCTGCTGCGCTTGAGTCGCTACCTGGTAATTGCGTGCTAGTTGAGCACCTTTTGAGTATCAATAGTAGGATCACTATGGCTACGATGATGAACGCGATGAGTAATGGGGCGGTGTTTTTTTTGCGATTAGCCATGGGTCTTATCTTGAGGTGTTGTTTGGTAGGCTTTAAGAGCCTGCTGATGCTGAAGTTATAGGGAGATTTTTTTGCTGTCGAGACTCTTTCATTGGGTAGGGCGAAGTTCTTTTGTTCACAAATGAGTTGCATCAGCAGGGTGGGTGACTTGTTATGAAGTCAGTAATTTTTAACACATTATGAATCAAGAGAACTTAGAAATCGTTTGCTACCTAAAGACTTTTTGTGGCTGGAGTGAGGGTGTCCGCGCCATGATGAGAAAGTATGACCTTAGCTTTGAGGAGAAGGACATCATCAAGAATCCAGCTTTCCGATGGGAGATGGAGCAGAAGAGTGGCCAGCCTCTTAGCCCATGCGTTAGTGTGAACGGCCATATGCTGGCCGATGTTTCAGGTGATGAGGTGGAGACTTATCTTGTCGAGAGTAGCTTGGTTGCTCTGCGTGAGGACGAGGCGGATGCTCCTACCGATAGTAGCTGCCCAGGCCATTAGCCATTATTGTGCGCTCATTGATTATGAGCGCGCTTTGACTGGTGCCTCGATGATACCTTCGGAGGTTTCTTTTTTGAGCCTTAGCTGACCACAGGCGGCATTAATATCGTGTCCCTTTTCTAGTCTAAGGGTGGTGTTGATGCCTGCATCTGCGATGATGTCACGGAAGGCGTAGCAGACTTCTTCTGAGGGTCTTACCCAGTCAAGTCCTTCAACGGTGTTGTATGGGATGAGGTTTACTTTGGCATTGATGCCCTTGGCTCTCTTGGCTAGTATAGAGGCTTGGTCTAGCGAGTCGTTAACACCTTCGATAAGGATGTATTCGAGGCTGATTTTTTGCTTCTTGTGAGTTCTCCAGTAGTGGAGTGAGTCGAAGAGCTCTTTGATCTGCCATTTTTTGTTCACTGGCATGATGAGGTCTCGAACATCATCGGTGGCTCCGTGCAGTGAGATAGCTAGTCTGATAGGCACAGGGAATTCCGCTAGGGTGCGAATCTGTGGGGCGAGTCCTGAGGTGGAGACGGTGATGTGACGAGCTCCGATATTGAGTCCCCAGTGGCCGGTGATGATTTCAAGTGCTTTGATCAGGTTTTTGATATTGGCAAGTGGCTCGCCCATACCCATGAAGACAATGTTGTTAATGGAGTCGCCAGTGGCTTTTTCTACAGCCATCATCTGACCTACGATCTCAGCGGCCGTGAGGTTTCTGGTGAAGCCAGCGAGTCCAGAGGCACAGAATTTACAGCCAAAGGCGCAACCTACTTGAGAGGAAACACAGATGGTTTTACGGTCGGACTGCTTACCATTAAGTCCTTTGGAGGCAGGGATGAATACGGTTTCTACGTATCGGCCGTCGTTAAGGCGAAAGAGGAACTTCTGTGTGGTGTCTTTTGATCCGCTTGTTTCGACATGCTGGAGGTCATTGATGTGAAATTCCTTAGCAAGATCTTCGCGCATTGCTGCTGGCAGATTGAGCATCTCGTCGATGCTATCGATTCTGTTTTTATAAATCCATTCGAGTGTCTGCTTCGCTCTGTATGGCTTGTGACCAGCGTTAGCAAAGTATGCTTCTAGCTCCTCTTTGTTGAGGTTGAGAAGTGATTGGGAAGTAGTAGGATCTGTATCGGACACGCTGGGCTCATAGCATAGACGCTGTTGAGTTCAATCAAGAAACGGCGGTAACGTAGTTAGGGGTGCGATGACAGTAGGCCAAGGGGGAATTCACAGAAAATAGTTAATCTTTCTTGAATGCTCTGGGAATTAAGGGATGATTACTGACAGCTAATAGTTCATTGATTATCTACTATTAGACCATTATTTTACCTAAAATCATACTACCATTTCATTATGAGCCATATTTCAAATAACCTTGTCGATACGATTGGAAACACACCACTCATTAAGCTTAACCATGTCACCAAAGGTCTCGATGCAGAGATTCTGGTGAAAGCCGAGTTCTTCAACCCGCTCTTCAGTGTGAAGGACAGAATCGGTCGCTCGATGATCGAGGCTGCCGAAAAGGATGGTTCACTCAAGCCGGGTGGAACAATCATTGAGCCTACTTCTGGTAATACAGGAATCGCCCTTGCTTTCATTGCTCGTGCTAAGGGATACCGCTGTATTCTTACGATGCCTGAGAGCATGTCTGTTGAGCGCCGTGTGTTACTTCGTATGCTAGGTGCTGAGATCGTTCTTACTCCTGCGCCCAAGGGTATGGGTGGGGCGATTGCTAAGGCAAAGCAGCTCGTCGAAGAGCATGGCGAGAATGCTTTTGGCCCAAGCCAGTTTGATAACCCAGCTAACCCTGAAGCTCATCGCCAGACTACGGCTGAGGAAATCTGGAGCGCTACAGATGGTAAGATTGATGCCTTTGTGGCTGGTGTCGGCACAGGTGGCACGATCACTGGTGTGTCAGAAGTCCTTAAGTCACGCTGTGACATGGTGGCTGTGGCTGTAGAGCCTACTGCGAGTCCTGTCATTTCAGGTGGTAGCCCTGGTCCTCATAAGATTCAGGGCATTGGTGCTGGATTTATCCCGGGGAACCTCAATGTCGATATTCTCGATGAGGTGATTCAAGTTTCTAATGAAGATGCATTTGCGACAGCGCAGGCGGTTGCTCAAAATGAAGGCTTACCTGTAGGTATTTCATCAGGTGCTAATATCTGGGCTGCGATGCAGCTGGCTAAGCGCCCTGAGTTCAAAGGTAAGCGTATCGTGACAATCGGATGTAGCTCAACTGAGCGCTACCTCAGCACACCTCTCGCAGAGCAGGTGAAGGAGGAGGTCATGAACCTCACCGTTTCTGAGATATAGGCGATTGAATACATCACGTTAGTAAATTTAAAAACCACCTCTAAAGCATAGCGCATAGCACATGGATAAGAACGAAATCAAGGAGATCATTCTCGGTATGGGTGCTAAGGCGCGAGCTTCTGCTCATGCTCTAGCTGTTCTTGATGCTGAGACGAAAAATCAAATTCTTCGCTCTATGGCAGCGGGACTTCGTGAGCATGAGGCGGCTATCCTGGCTGCTAATGCTCTCGATATTACTGCGGGTGAGAGTAATGGTTTAACGGCTGCGATGCTTGATCGCTTGCGTCTCGATTCGGCTAGAGTAGATGCTATTGCTAAAGGTGTGGAGGAGGTTGCAGAGCTTCCTGACCGCATTGGTGAGGTGATTGACTGCTGGACTCGTCCTAATGATATTGAATTCGAGCAAGTGCGTGTTCCTATCGGGGTGATCGGCATTATTTACGAAAGCCGTCCTAATGTCACAAGTGATGCAGCGGTGCTCTGTCTGAAGTCAGGTAATGCGACTATCCTTCGTGGTGGCTCTGAGGCGATTCATTCAAATAAGGCTATTGCTGCGGCACTGCAGGTAGGTGGCGAGAAGGCTGGACTGCCTCAAGATGCCATTCAGCTCATTCCCTTCACCGATCGAGAGAGTGTGAGTGTGATGTCTGGTATGGATCAGTGGCTCGATGTTATCATCCCAAGAGGGGGCAAGGGGCTCATTGAAGCCGTTGTCTCGCAGGCACGTATGCCAGTGATTAAGCACTACGATGGTATCTGTCACACCTATGTCGATAAACTGGCTGATTTAGAAATGGCCGTGAGTGTCGTCGATGATGCGAAGACACATAAGCCTGGTGTCTGTAATGCGATGGAGACACTTCTCGTCCATCGTGATGTAGCGGCGGAGTTTTTACCGATGATCGCTGCTGTATTCAGCACGAAAGGCGTGGAAATGCGCGGTGACGCGAGCACGGTAGCCATTCTTGGTGATCTAGCCGTGGCAGCTACTCCAGAGGACTGGGATGCTGAGTATCTCGACATGATTGTAGCTATTAAGGTAGTCGATGAGATGGTGGCTGCCATCGATCATATTAATATTCATAGCTCACGTCATAGTGAGTGTATCGTCACGGAGGATAAGAGCCGCGCGGAGTCCTTTATGGCTCGTGTGGATAGTGCGTGCCTATTTCATAATGTTTCTACACGCTTTGCCGATGGTGGTGAGTTTGGCTTCGGTGCTGAGATCGGTATTTCTACCGATAAGCTCCATGCTAGGGGGCCGATGGCTCTGAAGGAGCTAACATCCTACCAATACCGCATCCGTGGTAATGGTCAGACGAGGACGAAGTGCGCGACGACGTAATTGATTTCTAAGTCATGTTGGGATCGCTAGAGGGGGATGAGGTGTCACCGCTGAGCCTTATTTCTGAGACTTTATTGGAAGCCGGTAGCGATGCAGTCCGGCTATTCCATGGTCGTGGCGGTGCTGTCGCTGGCTATAAGTATGTGGCGGTTGATTGGTATGCACCTGCTGTCTTCGTCACGCTCTATGAGGATGTGGCGGAGTGTGATGCCTTTCTGGCCGAGCTGGATGCGTATCTAGTCACACTTGAAAGGGTGAGCTGCTTTGCTGTGCAGAGACGCTTCCTCAAGGGCGCTCCTGTTGAGGTGAAATGGGGGGTGCTACCAGATAGAGCGCATGAGTCTGGCTTGGACTTTATGCTTTCTCTGGCTAAAAATCAGAATCACGGTTTTTTCCTCGATATGGAGCCAGGTAGGTCGTGGCTGAGGTCTCGTGCTGAGGGGAAAAGTGTGCTTAATTTATTTTCCTACACTTGTGCCTTGTCCGTTGCTGCCATAGCTGGTGGTGCTGATCGTGTGGTTAACCTAGATCTGAGTAGTCGCGCGCTGAGTGTAGGGCGTGAGAATCATCGGCTTAATTTTGACCAAGAGAGCTGCCGTAAGGTGACTTATCTAGCTCATGATCTATTTAAGACATGGGGGAAGCTCAAGCGTTTGGGCCCATTTGATATCGTCGTGCTCGATCCGCCATCACACCAGCCGGGGAGCTTTGTAGCGACTAAGGACTATCCACGACTCATAGGTAGGCTGGCTGAATTACTCAATCCTGAGGGGGCAGAAATACTTGCTTGCCTAAATGCTCCTGAGCTCGATGAGAGTTTTCTCTCAGGTCTCATCAATGAGCAGCTATCAGCGGCAAGTTGCGCTGAGAGATTACCCCATCCTCAAGGCTATATTGAGGCAGGGGAAGGCTGGGGATTAAAGAGGTTTATTTACAAAACCTAGCAGGCTCAATAGAAATGAGCCTACTGTTTTAGGCAGTGTTACTAGGTGGCGTTTTGACCACGTGCCATGACGATTTTTCCAGTTCTTACTGTTTCGACAATCTTGAACTGAGAGAGCATATTGAGCGCTGCATCGATCTTGGAGCTTTCTCCCGTGAGCATGGCAATCATGGACTCGGGTGATAAATCTACTGTTTTTCCACCGTAGTGGTCGATGATCTGTAGGGCTTCGGTGCGCTTCTGCGTGCACGCAAGGAACTTCACAAGGATGAGCTCTTTGACGACGGAGGAGTCCGTGTTGTGCTCGTTACAGTGAATGACGTCGATGAGCTTATTGACCTGTAGGATGATCTGCTCAAGTCCAGTGGGGTCGCCACTAATGCCGATAGTCATGCGAGAGAACTGGTCATCGCGACCTTCTGAGACGACAAGAGAGTCGATATTGTATCCACGGCGAGCGAATATTTGGCAAATGCGCATGAGCACGCCGGGTTGATTGTTCACAAACACGGAGAGGGTGTGAATGTGTGACTTTGCCTTTTCTTCGAGTGGCGGGTTGTCTGTAGTTACAAGAGACATGATGTTATAAAGTGTGTGGTGATTGTGTAGGGTTGGAAACCAGTGGGTGTTAGGTCGAACCAGTAGGTGTTAGGTCGAACCAGTAGGTGTTAGGTCGAACCAGTAGGTTTGGCTAACTGTCCTTTTGGTGGTTCAGTGAGCATGTCCTCTAGGGCAGCTCC
>JALZUH010000022.1 GCA_023301645.1 Akkermansiaceae bacterium | reverse complement strand
AATGTGAAAATTGGCAAACACTGCTTAGTGATTGCGCAATCAGGTGTCGCAGGTAGTTCTGAACTGGGTAACTACGTCACAGCGGCTGCTCAGGTCGGGATTTCGGGGCATGTGAAGGTGGGCGATAAGGCGATGCTTGCTGCCCGCTCTGGTGTTATGAAAAGCCTTAAAGGGGGGGCTGTCTATATGGGGTTTCCTGCCCGCCCAATGCGTGATGAGCTGAAGCGAAAGGCGGTCGTTTCTAAAATCCCCAAAATGATAGCTGAGTTGAAAGAGCTGCGCAAAAAACTCGATGGCTCAGATAGCTAGTCGCCGAAGCTGTATTGGGGGCTCGTAGCTGCTTTGATGAGAGTTTTCCATTTAATAGGTGGACGAGGGCTCTAATTGGGTGCAAGCTTTCTACGTCTTCTATGACGTTATAAATTATGGATATTCAAATCGCTACTCTCTGTGACTTCGCTGCTGACTACAATGGCAAGATGGTTGTTTCTGGAACAATCGACGTGCTCGCAGCACCAGCTCTGCCTATTATTCAGCCTCATTGCTGCCTTGCTATTCGCCTCTGCATCACACCTGAAGATAATGGTCCTCACAAGTTCACTGTGAACATCATCGACGGCGACGGTAAGTCTCTCGATGACAAGATGCCTATCGAGGCGGACATGCCTGTTGAGCTACCTGAAGAAGCACCTTTCGTTCACCGTAACCTCATTCTTAATTTTCAAGGGCTCAAGTTCGAGCAAGATGGAGTTTATTTCATCGACATCAGCATTGATAACGAGCTGATCCAGCGCCTGCCACTACGCGTGGTAAAGGTTGATCAGCCAGCTCAAGGCTAAGGCTCAATCACGAGCATCTAAATCGCCCTAGTATGATCTCATACTAGGGCGATTTTGTCTTCTACTTGCCTGATTTTTGCATCCTCTGAGTGGTATGGTATAGGTTAGGAGGTATTTGATACTCTGGGGTGTTATATCCAGAGTGGAAATCCCGAGTGAGAGCTTGAGATTTTAGCATTTGAGCACAAGGCTTGAGTGTGGTAATGCTAATTTAAAATTCAGACATTCTTTTAACATGGATAACGAGCAATTAACGATAGTGGATTCAAATGATATTGATTTAGGTGCGGTCGAATACGCCGCTCATTATGAGTGCGCCCTGATTACGGGGGCGTCATCTGGCCTAGGAGTGGAATACGCTCAGCAGCTTGCGAGCTCGTGTTCTTCGATGATCCTTGTGGCTCGACGGGGAGACTTACTCGCCGAGCTCGAAAGCGAGCTTCAGGAGTCGCACCCCGATCTGAAGGTGTTTTGTATACAGGTGGACCTTAGCTTGCATGAGCAGCGGCTTGGCCTAGTCGAGATGATCGAGGAGCTGTCACTCGTCCCAGATTTATTAGTCAATAATGCCGGGCTAGGTGACTACGGCACATTCACCTCGGCAGATTGGTCGAAGCTCGATGATACGATACAGGTGAATATGACGGCATTGACCCACCTCACTCACTGCTTTCTCCCCGGAATGATTGAGCAAGGGAATGGCAATATTATGAATGTCAGCTCTGTAGCAAGTATGCTGCCTATACCTGACTTCTCAGTCTATGCGGCCACTAAGGCCTATGTGACTAGCTTTTCTGAGGCGCTTCGACTTGAGGTGAAAGAATTCGGTATACGCATTATTGCGGTATGCCCCGGGCCTGTTCGCACTGGCTTTGGTAAGGTTGCTATGCGTGATGGTGCAGCGGATCGTTTGCCGTCGCGTGACGGCTTCTACACGACGAAGGAGCAAGTGGTGCATGACTCCATCAAGGCACTCGTAGCCAATAAAGCTCGTGTTTTCCCGAATTGGAAAATAGCGGCGATGGCAGTAGGTGTGTCACTTCTGCCTATGGCTGTGCTGAGAATTGCATTATCAAGTCGCAGAGATCGCTAGCTCTCAGCTAGTTTATAGAGTAGTGTATGAGTGAGCTATTACAGAGTAAATTACTCATTGATAGCTTAGTGAGATCACCTCTCTTAGCCGATGATCTAGGCGGGCTTGGTCACTTCGACAGAGAGCTGTTTGCATGTCATCATCCAGAGAGCCGCCTACTAGAAGCCACTTCTCTGAACTTTCAGCAGAAGCTTGGTCATCTTTATGAAGACGCCCTAGAGCAGGTTCTGGGAGCGAGTGATGAGGTCGAAGATCTTCACTGCAGTATTCAAGTCTTTGCCGAAAGTGGCAGGACTCTTGGTGAGTTTGATTATTTATTTCGCTGCCGTGGAGTCATCATCCATCTAGAGTTAGCAGTGAAGTTCTACTGCGCAGTGGATGTGGGAGGTGAGATCAGATGGTATGGTCCAGATGCGCGTGATCATTGGGAGAGGAAGCGTAAGCGGATGCTGAGCCATCAGCTTGAAATCGCACAAACAAAAGAGGGAGGTGATCATATAGAGGCTCTTTTTGGAACGCGAGAATCAGTCACAAAGCACTTAATCTACGGCCGTATCTTTGATCGGTTAGATGACAGCGCAAGTGGTAGTAAGAGTGGTAGAAATACAGCGAAGGATGTTTCAGACGAAGCTTCCCGAGGTCACTGGCTCTGGCGCGCTGACTTGAAGAAATATTTCGAAGGCGAACGCCTCTGGCTTGTTCCCAAATGTCTCTGGCCGTGTCAACTATCAGCTGATTTATTAAATTCGTTGGAGTCACTGAGCTGTGATGCGTTGCTGAAGCTTACTGAGAGTCGTGCCGTGATGATGACCGATGGGCGAGAGTTCTACTTCCTCATGCATGACACTTGGCTAGATGAAGCCTCGTAGTGATATTGGTGCAGAAGTGCGACGGGTTTTAAGCCGATTGAGAGCTAGTCTTTGATGCTATGGGTTGCTATCTAGAGGTGATTGTAAATAGGTGAGGCGGCTTAGGTATTCTGCTTGGCTCAGTTGTTTTCAGCCCTGTTGCCTCATAAATAGAGCACACCGAAGCTCTTGATCTTACTGGGTAGCGTTGCCTCATAATTAGGACACTCTAC
>JALZUH010000021.1 GCA_023301645.1 Akkermansiaceae bacterium | reverse complement strand
GCCGACGATGACATCTTCGATGCCGTCAAAGCCGATGCTTCTGCCACCGTAGTAGACTTCGCCTTTGTCGGTGAGTGCCAGCATGACGGAGTCACGATCAAGGTCGCTGGCAGTGGCGACTTGAGGTGGCTTGGCGACATCGACACCGACTTCTTTATTAAAGACTGTGGTGACGATAAAGAAGATGACGAGGATGAATACGATGTCGATGAGTGGGGAGATGTCGATGGAGGTTTCCTCGCTTTCGGCATCATGATGGCGTCTCGAGTATCTCATGATTAGGCTTTCTTGAGGGTGAGGATTTGTCCAGAAACGTGCTGGTCGAGCTGGGCTTCGGTTTGCTCGATTTGGCTTTTGAGCAGGGTGAATAAGATAGCGGCTGGAATAGCCATAAAGAGCCCCGCCTGTGTGGTGACGAGGGCTTCTGAGATGCCTGATGATATGGCGTCGATGGGCTTATGGGCGCGCTGGTCAGCCATGGCTGCGAATGTGGCTAGCATACCAGAGACGGTGCCTAGTAGGCCTGATAGTGGGGCGAGGGCGATCATCACCGATATGACGGGGATGCGTCGCTTGACCCATGCCATGCGCTCTAGCTCAAAGATGGCGGTGGTTTCGATGATTTGTCTCGCGCTGGTTTGGTTATTGGCTGGCTGCTCACTGAGCTGCTGGATTTCTTGTCTCACTCTGAAAATACCATACCACGTCGAGGTAAGCACGGTGTAGAGCACGACAGAGAGTCCGAGCATGATCCAGAGCACTATGCCACCATGCTCGATAACAGCATGAAATTCGCTGAGTAGGGAGCTGTGGTTATTGGCCATGACTTGCTGGTGGTGCAGTTGCTGGAAGCTGGCGCAGGGCGTTGATGAACTTCAGGCTGAGGCGTTCGGTGTTTTGCTCGATACCTTTGGCCATACGTGAGAGTAGGGCGTGTGCCATGAAGGCGGGTATGGCAATGGCTAGGCCAAATAGAGTGGTAATGAGTGCCTCTGAGATGCCTCCTGAGATCGACTGGGCTTCTCCGGTTCCTTCGATAGCGATGACACTGAAGGTGCGAATCAGCCCTGAGACGGTGCCGAGGAGACCGAGGAGTGGGGCAATGGCTGCGGTGGTGGCGATAAAAGGTAGCCAGCGTCTGAGCGATTCTTTGATGGTGATCATGCGCTCGTAGAGGACTTCTTCTACGACTTCGATGCCGTATTCTGCGGCATCGATGCAGTCTGGTAACACTTGTGCAATGGGGTGACTGATCTTGCTGGCTTGAGACCGAGCAGTGTCTTTGTTCCCCGCCGAGTATTGGCTGATGATCTCAGCAATGAGCTGCTCCTTGGGCTGATGGATACTGCGGAGTTGTCGGATTTTTAAAACTGCACAAACGAGGGCGGTGAGTCCGATGAGCAGGATGGGGTAGACCCAAAGACCGCCTTTGATCACGAGGTCTATGGGATTGGACTTAATGTCTGCTAGTGCCTGTGCTTTACCTCCAGAGATGTCGATAGCAGCAAGGGTTACTTTTCCTGCTGTGAGAGCCTTGGCGGTGTCGGAGCCACTTGGGTGCAGGCTGGCCGTCTGCCATGATGGGGAAAGATTGTAGCGTCCTGCGTGCTCGCCATCTTCGGAGACGAACCAGCGCGCTGGCCCGAAGGTGGTAATACTACCTTGGATAACTCTTGCCGAGCTGTCGGTGACGGTTCCTTGGTAGGTGGCTCCTCCCATGGATGCCTCTAGTCGGGATAGTCCTGATTCGATGGCGATGAGGCGTGACTGGATGAGCTCGTTAGGGGTGCCGCTTTTGGTAAATGCTGCGTCTAGTCTGTGGTCTTGATCTTCACCGGGGAATCTCTTAGTGGTTTGCTTAATACCGTAGGACTTGAGCGCGTCATTGAGCGACTGGGCGGCTCGGGAGGATGCGAGTTCTTTGTTTTTGAGCGATTGGAGAAAGGCTTGGTTATCAGCGGCACTGCGTCTTGATAGGTCGGCTTGTCTTCTTTTGGTGAGGAGCTCTTGTTGGAGGGCGGTGATTTGGCTCGATAGCTCGATTTGCTGCACGTTTAGCTTAGTGCGCTGTGCATTGAGGCGGGATGTGGCAGATTCTAGGTCTGATTTTACCTTTGCTACGTAGTCGGCTTGGGCAAGGCAGGGGGGGGTGATGGCTATGAAACAGGTGCAGGCCAGTAGGGTGATGATGAGCGCGCGTATATTCATGCTGGTGGTCATTACTGGTTAGGTTGGACGGGCTGGTTAAGCTCATTAAGCTGAAGTGGGAGCTCAAAAAAGCATGACGGGATGGTTTTTTGCTCAAGGGCGAATGCCTTTTTGAGTTCTTTTTTGATGCTGGGCTGCTCGGTAAATACCCAGCCGTTTTCAGTGGGGGTGATCTTGCCGTATGTTTCCCCAGCTTGGAAGAATCCGCAGCTTAGTCCGAGGTAGAGGGTCTTTGCGTGGAGTTTCTGACCAGAGAGCTCGATAGTCTGTTCCCCAAAGGTGTAGCTGCGATTAAAACGTGCGGTTTCTTGCTGGATCTTAATGACTGCCTGAAGTGAGTCACTGAGATTGCTATTGGTTACTTCGTTTCCTAATGCGAGGTAGGGTTCTTCGAGTTCTTTTTGGAGGTGATCGGGGAGTTTCTTGTAGAGGCTAAATACCCGAGGTTTGATCTGGTTGAGATAGCCAATGGCGCTGAGGCGTGCTTGCTCTGAGCTGTGGATGCTTTGCTTGAGTGCTTCTGCTTCGTCATCGACATTGATGACGTTTTTACCGGTGTCGTTGAGCTCCTTGTCGAGTAGGCTGAGTTCTTTTTGGTAGAGGTCGATGAGCTGCTGTGACTGGGCGGAGCTTTTCTCCCAATCGAGCTTCTCGGTGGTGATGAGCTTTTCGGTCTGCACCCATTGCGCGATCATCGCCTCTGCTGGTGTGGTGTCTTGCGCGCTAGTGAGCAAAGGTGTGCTGAGGAGCATGGCGAGAGGTAGAAGATGCTGTTTCATGAGCAAGTAGGGTAATGGGGCAGCTAGGAGACGAGGGAGAAAAGAAGTGAAGCTGCTGCCTCTGGCTTATGGCTGTGAAATTATTGCGGGGGTGGCTTACAAACAACAAAAAACGACGATTTGTAGTCACCTGCGTAGCTACATGGGTGAAATGCTCATCTAAATCGTCTGAATGATGGTTAAGTGGAGAACTTGTCTATTTACAAGGTGGCAAGGATCTATTAGCAACATGCCCATGTCTGATTGTCGTCGTCCCTATTCGTCCCAAGTATTTGATGGTCCTGATCGCGCACCGAGTCGTGCGATGATGCATGCTGTCGGATTTAAGTCTGAAGATTTTAAAAAGCCTCAAATCGGTGTGGCATCTACATGGAGTCAGGTGACGCCTTGTAATGTGCATATTGACCGTCTTGCTACTGAGTCGGCTAAAGGCGCTGATGCAGCAGGTGGTAAGGCCGTTATTTTTAATACGATTACGATCTCTGATGGTATATCCATGGGCACGGAGGGTATGAAATACTCATTGGTCTCACGTGAGGTGATTGCTGACTCGATCGAGACAGTTGTTGGCTGTGAGGGTATGGATGGGGTGATCGCTATTGGTGGCTGTGATAAGAATATGCCGGGATGTATCATCGCTTTAGCACGTATGAACCGCCCAGGTGTCTTCGTCTATGGCGGCACTATTTTACCGGGTTGCACGAGTATTAAGGGCGAGGAAAAGGATCTTGATATCGTATCTGTTTTTGAAGCTGTAGGTAAGCATGCTTCTGGTGAGTATTCTGATGAGGAGCTACTTGCTGTGGAGGAAAATGCCATCCCGGGTGAAGGCTCATGCGGTGGTATGTATACGGCAAACACGATGGCAAGTGCTATCGAGGCTCTGGGTATGTCACTACCCAACAGCTCTGCTCAGGCAGCAGTGAGTGATGACAAGATGCGCGACTGCTTCGACGCAGGTGCAGCAGTGCTCAACATGATCGATAAGGGCATCCGCCCGCGCGATATTCTCACCCGTAAGGCTTTTGAAAATGCGATTACCGTAGTCATCGCCCTTGGTGGATCGACTAATGCAGTGCTTCACCTCCTTGCTATGGCTCACTCTTGTGAAGTTGAGCTGTCGATTGATGATTTTACAGAGATCGGTAAGAAGGTGCCAATGCTTGCTGACCTGAAGCCAAGTGGCCGCTTCGTCATGGCTGATCTCGTTAAGATTGGTGGCACTGTGCCACTCATGAAAATGCTTCTTGATGCAGGGTTGCTTCACGGTGACTGCATGACCGTTACAGGTAAGACAATGGCTGAGAATCTGACCAATCTCAATACTGACTACCCTGAGGGGCAGGAGGTGATTCGCCCGCTTGATAATCCGATCAAAAAAGATAGCCACCTTCGTATTCTTTACGGAAATCTCGCGCCTGAAGGTGCGGTGGCAAAGATCACAGGTAAGGAGGGTAATAGCTTCACCGGTGAGGCCAAGGTATTTGACTGTGAAGAAGACGCTATGACGGCGATTCTTGAGGGTAAGATTGTCGATGGTAATGTCATCGTCATCCGCCGCGAAGGCCCTAAGGGTGGCCCTGGAATGAGGGAGATGCTCGGGCCGACAAGTGCGGTGATGGGGCGTGGTCTAGGTGATAAGGTCGCACTTATTACTGATGGACGTTTCTCAGGTGGTAGCCACGGATTTGTAGTAGGCCACATTACTCCAGAAGCCCATGTAGGAGGGCCAATCGGCCTGCTTGAAGATGGTGACGAGATCACTATTGATGCTGTGGGTAATGACATTAGTGTGAACTTAACTGACGCTGAGCTAGAGGCTCGCCGTGCAAAATGGCAGCCATATGAGCCTCGCTACAAGCGTGGTGTGCTCGCTAAGTATGCAGCTAATGTGACTTCAGCCTCAACGGGTGCGGTTACCGATAAGTTTTAATCACATGGTTCATAGCTGGCTAGTTGCTGGCTAACATTTTACTCAAACCGCTTCAGGCAGCTTTGCTTGGAGCGGTTTTTTTTGTGGGGTGATTCTGGTGAGGTTCTTAGGGTGCTTGCGCTCTGGGCGTTTCTTATTATCATAGCGGTGTGACCTCCTCTAATAAGCAGCCAGCACGAAAGCCTAAGTTGGCAGGTTTAGTCGATCGATTGCCTGGCTTTAAGCGCTTTGCGCCAGCTCCTCCGAGGGGTATGGGGCATGTGGCGGCTTTGGTGGATGTCTTTACTTCATTTGTATCACTGGATGAGAGGGTGGATCGAGCAGAGGCCGAGGTGGCACTTGATCTACTGCGTCATGCTTTTCCCGAGGCAGATCATAGGTGGCTAGCTCGTAGGCTTCATCTGGCTCTACAGTCACCGAAGCCACCAGAGGAGGTTGCTAGTGCATTGCGCAATGAGCTCACGGAGGATGAAAAAGTATCCTTGGGGCTCCAGCTCTACCTACTGGTGATGACGTCGGATTCTCGCTATCGCGGTGGGGATGCCTTCATGAAGGTGATGCGGAGCTTGGACGCACGCGAGATTGGTGAGGCGATTTCCTCAGAAATGAGAGGTAGCTCGGAGTCGGTGAAGCTGCCTTTTGATAAGGTGTCTTTTTCTACAGAGGAGGGCTCGGATGTGGTTCTTGCTAATGAGGGAGTTCATTTTCGTTTTTATGCATACCGCTCGAAGGATATTATCCTGCTCAAAAACATCGGTAAGGAGCCGCTCCTTATCAGCGGGCAGACTCTGGAAGAGGATGAGATCTTGCGACTGCGCTCGCACCAAAATATCCGATTGCCCCACTGCACATTGACGGCAGAGGATGTGAGCTTTTATCTCAATGCCGCAAGGACAGGCCATCGCCAGCAGCTCTATATCAAGGAGTCAGAAGGCCAGCTGACGGTGGAGCGGGTGAAGTCGCGCCAGAGCATGCTCTTGGTGGAGTTCGGGCTGAATGTCCGAGTGCAGGCGCTGATGGAGACTAATGTGATGCTGAGCTCAGGAGATCCCGTGCTGCTGGGTGAGACTTATGAGCTGGGGGTGCAGGATGAGTTAATTTTAGAAAACGGGGCGTCGGCGAGCTTGGAAAAACTACGCAAGCAGTCGCTGGAGTCGGGGGGGCGCTTCATGATGGATGCTGGCGGGGAAAAGTGGCTGGTGTCTAATGACCCGTCGGCACTTAAGCGTGGTGATGTGCTGCTAACCGCTGGCTTAGCACGTAGGGTGATCTTGGAAATTAAGTATGACTCTCTGAGGGCTGAAGGTCGACTGCATGTCCATGAGTCAGAGCGGACGGTCTATGTGGATGATGTCGTGGTGAAGACGAGCTGTTTACTCCAAGATGGAGCTCTTATCCGACTGAGCTCTAGTCAGGCTGTTCGCTGCCGATTTAGTGAGGGGTTACTCGATGAGGAGACGAAGCTTATTGGTGACCTTTCAGTGGAGAATCTGAGTCACCGATTCAAGTCGAAGAGCAAGAAGGGCTTGGTGCTGGATAATGTGAGCTTTAGCGTGAAGAGGGGCGAGATGCTCTGTATCATGGGACCTAGTGGTAGTGGTAAGAGCACGCTCTTGTCGGTGCTAGCGGGGCATCTTAAACCACGCAGGGGCGAGGTGAAGCTCAATGGCATCTCTCTCTACAAACGCCGTGGTAAGCTGGCTCCTTTCATTGCAAGTATGCCACAAGAGGAAGCGCTCAATCCTCAGTTTACGGTTCGTGAACACCTCACGCACGCGTCGATTATTCGTCGCCCGCACTTGTCCTCAGTGGAGCATGCTAAGCGGGTGGACTCGATTTTAGCGCAGCTGGCACTTCAGCCATTAGCGAGGCGCAGGGTGGGCTCGGCCACAGATAAGAAGCTAAGTGGAGGAGAGCGAAGCAGGCTTAACCTAGGTCTTGATCTGGGCAGTATGGCAGAGATATTTCTCTTCGATGAGCCTATTTCGGGGCTGTCGTCTAAGGATTCTGAGCACGTCTCGGATGTGCTGCATGCCCTCTCGCGCGATCACATCGTCATCGCGTCATTACACCGTCCCGGAGAGAGTGTTTTGGAGTTATTTGAGAAAGTGCTCATTCTTGATCAGGGTGGGCAGGTGGCTTTCTTTGGCTCGCCAGATGACATGACGAGCTACTTCCATGAGGCTGCGATGGATTTAGGATTGATGGATTTTGACCAGCTGCAGCGACAGCGCGGTAAGTCTGCTGATGCTGACTTTGTTTTTGATGTGCTGGAGTCTCCGATGCATGGGGCGAGTGGTAGTGTGAGTCATGGTGTTCGTAGATTTGCGGCCTCATTTTGGCAGGAGCGATTCGAGGGGAGTCAGCTGGTAAGTGAGATGGCTGAAGGGCTGGGTGAGGTGTCCTCAGATGGCGAAGGTCACTCTATTCCGGAGCGCTCTAAGAAGAACCTGCGTAGCGAGTGGATTAGGCTATTTAATACGCATTTTAATCGCTCGGTGATTTCGAAGTTTAGAAATAAGAGCACGATTTATACCTTAGCTCTAGAGGCTCCACTGCTCGCACTTCTTATCGGCATGACGCTGCGTGCTTCGGCGGAGGGGAGCTATTCTTTTGATACGGGCTTACACATGCCGGTGTATTTATTCCTGATGGTGACTATCGGGATGTTCTTGGGCTTGACCAATAGTGCGACGGAAATTCTACGTGATGGGGCGGAGCTAAGAAGGGAGCGCAATGCCCGCTCGGGAACAGCGCTATATGTGGGGGGGAAGTTTTTGGCACTCTCGCTACTGGCTATTTTGCAGTGTGCGATGTTTACCTTCATTGGGGGGTGGTTACTTGATATTCACGGTATGTTTTTTGTCCACTGGGGGTGGATGAGTATGACCGCGCTATGTGGCTCTGCTATCGCACTTTTGATTTCAAGTATGGTGTCCTCTGAGAGGGCGGCTCTGAGTGCTGTGCCATTACTACTGGTGCCACAGATTCTACTCGCCGGTGCCTTAGTCTCGTTTGATGAGATGAACCGAGGTTTGTTCTCAGGAGCTGATAAGGCGCGTGAAGCTGGAGTTGAGCCGATGCCGGCGCGAATCATGCCGCTGCGCTATGCTTACGAGGCGATTGTGGTCAGTCAGGCAACAGCGAATCCCTTTGAGTCAAGTCGACGTGAGGTGCAGCTAGCTATTGATGCCTTGAAGGGGCGTGTTGATGTTTTGAAAGATGGTGAGCAGCTCAGCAAGCCAGAGGGCGAGAGGCTCGATGTTCTGAAAGAATCACTAAGGCGACTAATGGCAGCAGAGGCTGTCGACTGGAGGGGCGCGGCTGAGCTGAAGGATAGAATCACCAAGACCGCCTTCTCTGGTAATATGGATGAGGCGCTAGCAATAGCACCCTACCCAGATGATGAGACCATTGAGACGATGCCGATCCAGGATTTCTTCCTTAATAAGCGAATCGGCCTGCTCAATAGTAAATCTGAAATTGACCGATTAGACTACCGCAAGGGTAGTCAGCGCAGTGTGTTCCTTGCAGAGCTTAAATACTGGTTTGGCACGTCATTTTCCACGACCCGCGCCTGCGCCTCAGTGCTGGGGGGCTTTACACTGATTTGCCTGCTGCTGACGACTCTTGTTTTACAGAGGCGGAAGCAGAAGGTGAGCTAGGCGGGGCTACGTGCTGCTAAGTAGAATCTACTTGGCGAGTTCCTTGAGTAAGGCTCGGTTGAGTCGGATGCCCCCTTCGAAGTTTTCTACATAGTAGTTTTCATTTGGTGCGTGGATTTGGCAGTCGGGAAGGGCGAGACCCATCATGAGGGATTCGACTCCGAGTATTTCCTTCAGGTCTTGGATGATGGGGATGGATCCACCTTCACGAATGAGGACGGGCGCTTTTCCAAACGCTTTCTCAAGGGCGACTTGTCCTGCTTTACCATTCTCTGAGTGCGGGTCACAAATGTAAGGCTTACCGTCGTGTCCGACCTCGATTTCCATCGTTACGCCAGGAGGGCAGTGTTTTTGGAGGTGTGCTTGGACCTTCTTGGCGATGTCTTTGGGCTCTTGGTCTGGGACGAGGCGGAAGGAGAACTTCGCCATGGCTTCAGCTGGGAGGACGGTTTTTGAACCTTCGCCTTGGTAGCCGCCGCCGATGCCATTGACCTCTGCGGTGGGACGCGCCCAGAGTCGCTCAGCAGAGCTATATCCTGGCTCGCCGAAGGTGGCAGGGGAGCCGGTAATATCGAGTGTGTCTTGGTCACTTGAGCCGGGCACCTTAGCCCACGCTTCGCGCTCCCATGTCTCTAGTGGACGGACGTCATCGTAGAATCCATCGATGGCAATGTTTCCGTCAAAATCATGGAGCGAGGCGACAAGTCTAGCAATAGCAGTGGCAGGATTGGCAATAGCACCGCCGTATACTCCTGAGTGCATGTCTCCAGAGGGGCCTTTGAGGGTGACTTCACAGCAGGCGATGCCACGAAGGCCGTATCCCATTGTTGGGACACCTTTAGCGACCATGCCTGTGTCTGAGACGGCAATGACGTCGCAGGCTAACTCTTCTTTGTATTTCTGTAGGAAGGGCACGAGGTTCGGGCTGCCGATTTCTTCTTCACCTTCGATGAGGAAGATGATGTTTACGGGTAGCTCTCCGTCTTCCTTGAGTGCTGCTTCGACTCCGAGGATGTGGGCGAGGATTTGTCCTTTGTTATCGGTGGCTCCTCGCGCCCATATTCGGCCATCACGTAGCACTGGCTCAAAGGGTGGTGTGTCCCATAGCTCGATGGGGTCGACAGGCTGAACGTCGTAATGACCGTAGATGAGGCATGTTTTCTTGGCTGGGTCATGCTTGCTACGCGCTGTGACAATGGGATGCTTGGCTGTTTCATGTAGCTCTGTTTCTAAGCCCATTTGAGTGAGCTTTTCTATGAGCCAGCCTGCACAGGCTCTCACATCTTCTGCGTGGGAGGAGTCAGTTGATACGCTGGGGAAGCGTAAGAATTCAAAAAGATCTTCAAGTTGCTCAGTCATAAGTATGTTGTGGCTTTGAACCCATAGTCGGGCAAGCTTGAAATAGGGGCGTGTCATACGGCGTCATGATAATTGGTAGATTAGCGGTTTGAAATATCATGTAAATAAGGGCATGCTATGACCATGGCACATCGCTACCCATTGATTTTTAACCCAAACGCTAAAAGCCAGCGTGGTAGAAAGACGTTGCGCTTTCTGATGTCACACGCGCAGTGGTTTGGCCTCTATGCTAGTCGTAGTGCAGAGGATGCTACCGAGTTGGCCCGTATGTTTGCCGATCGAGGTGAGCCTGTTGTGCTGGTGGCTGGAGGTGACGGCACTGTTAATAGCGTTGTCCAAGGATTACTTGGTAGCTCGACTGCACTTGGTGTGGTGCCTACGGGCACAATGAATGTTTTTGCCCGTGAGCTGGGTATGCCCATTAATAGTCTTAAGAAGTCACTTGAGGTGATCGAGGAGGGATTTATCAAAGATGTCGATATCTTTACAGCTAATGGTCACCCCTTTGTTCAGATGGCGGGGATTGGCTTTGACGCGCAGGTGATCGAGGAGACTACATGGGAGACCAAGAAGCTGCTTGGCCCGCTGGCCTACCTAGTGGCCGCTATTAAGGTCTTTGGCGACACGCCACCTAAGATGAAAGTGACCAGTGCAGATGGCACCGTGGAGGAGGGTGTTTGTGCGATTGCTGGTAATGGCTCGCTCTATGGTGGTCAGATGAAGTTGTTTCGTAAGGCCGATCACTGCGATGAGGTTCTTGATGTATTGCTCTTTACCGATCTTGATTACAAGCTCGTGCGCGACTCAGTAATGGGTATGGCTAAGGGGGCGATTGATCTCGGCAATGCCTCGGTGAAATACTTGCAGTCAGAGAGCTTTACCATCGAGTGTGACCGAGAGGTTCCGATGGAAGTCGATGGCGAGTATGTAGGCAGAGTCACAGAGGTGGCCCTGAGCCCAGCCATGACAAAGCTGAAGGTAGTAGCACCGAAGGCACCTCACGATAATATGTTTATCTCGATTGCTAAAAGCATTGCTGGTGGTATCCCTCGCAAGACGCCAGCCAGTAACACAATGCCGAAATAATGAATACGGAAATGGAGTCAGTGCCAGAGGGCACAGAGAATCAATCTTCGCCTGCGAAGCCAGCTGCTCCAGTGAGAGCGAAGAAAGGCTTTGTCAGAAGGTGGTTGGGGCGACTCTTCTTTCTTGCGATGTTTTTAGTGTTTAGTTTTTTCCTCTTTATTTGGCATGCCAACTACGCGGCCACTAGAGCAGGTCACGGGGTGCTTTTTGATAAGATCGAAGATGTCCCGAAGCAGCGAGTGGGACTGGTATTTGGCTGCTCCAGTAAGCTAGGCAAGCGTGAGAACCTGTATTTTAAATACCGTATTGAAGCAGCCTCAGATCTCTATCATGCTGGCAAGGTGGATACCCTTCTCGTATCGGGGGATAATCGCGATAAGTATTACAATGAGCCCGTTACCATGCGTAAGGCTCTCGTCGCTGCTGGAGTCCCCTTCGATGCTATCGTTTGTGACTATGCAGGGCTGAGGACGTTGGATTCAGTCGTGCGGGCAAAGAAGGTATTTGATCTCGATGAGGTGACACTGGTCAGTCAGAAATTCCAGAATGAACGAGCTGCCTACCTAGCTAAGGCACATGGGCTCAAGGTCTATGGCTACAATGCTCGCAAGGTAGATGGCTACGCAGGGCGTAAAACAGAAGACCGAGAGGTGCTAGCGCGAGTGAAAATGTGGCTCGATATCCATGTCACCAAGAAACAACCACGCTTCTTAGGTGATAAAGAGCCGATTGCTGAAGTCGAGTAATGGGAGGGTATAGCCAGTTATATGGCTCTATTAGAATAGGCTGGCTTGAGTGCTTTGATCATCATTTTAGCAGGAGCTAACGGGATCGAAATAAGGTGACGGGCACGGCCTAATAGGCCTTCGAGCGGCGCAGGATAATTTCCTGAAGAAACTCATTGCCAAATAGCAAAGTTCTACTATGTTTCGCCCTGTTCCAACGCCGAGATGGTGGAATTGGTAGACACGCCAGATTTAGGATCTGGTGCCCTTTGGGCGTGCAGGTTCGACCCCTGTTCTCGGTATTTTTACTTTTTATAAAGGCTGCATCTTTAACGATGCAGCCTTTATTGTTTTGAGGGCGCTGCTACTTGTCGTAGCATTCTTAATGATTCGCATCTCATAGCTAGGGCTTACATACCCCGAGACTAAATCGCCCACCTAGCGCAGAACCCCAGCGGGGTGCCATCAGACAGCATGAAGGGTTGGTTGAATCGCAATGTCCGAAATGAATAACAGGTATCCAGTTATAGGGCTTCTTTACGAGAGCAATTTGGCTGCGTGATCATCTTACGTAAAGGCTTCGCGCGTTGTTTATCTTAAAACCCGCTTAATTGGTTTTTTGCGTAGTTGATCTGCAGTTTAAAATAAAATCAAATTTCTATTTGACAGAGGTTAATGAAGTGTGGTCAGTATGTTGGTTCATTAAAAAGTGAAGGTTTTTGTATTTGTTGAAGTGTCTATAATGTTCACTTCTATTTCAGCCACTCCGCCGCCCATGATTCTCAGTTTCTAGTTCTCCATAGCAACACAGCCTCACCGTCCACCGCCACAACGCACCATGTATACACCACAACGCACCAAGTCCTCGTATTCATCATTTCTTAGAGCTGTTGCAGCGGTGGCTGCCTCCACAGCACTGTTGCAAGCCACAGAAGACACCCTTTTGGATGAGTCCACCTTCCAGACAGCCGGATCTTTATCCACTGAGCATTGGTTAAATATTGATGCCTTTGATGTATCAGACCTCGTTATAAATGATAAGTTTTTCGGTCGACCTGATACAGTAGGTTTAGTCAATTCAGGCAGCTATTTTGATATCCCTCGCTATAGTGGTGCTCGCGTTCGCGGCTATCTGACAGCGCCTGAAACTGGCTACTACACTTTCTGGTTGAGCGCTTCTACATCTGGGGATCTTTGGCTCAGTAGCGATGAGACTAAGTATCGTAAGCAACTATTATCAAAGTTTGGTGGCGACTCAGGAACAGGTTCACGTGGAGTAGCCTACAAAGATGG
>JALZUH010000020.1 GCA_023301645.1 Akkermansiaceae bacterium | reverse complement strand
AAATACCTACATCTCACCTAACAAATAACAACCAAACTAGCTTTCAGCAAAAAGTCATAAGTCTCTTTTACAGATAAATTCTTGCGCAGCCTTCCTCTGGTCACAAGCCGTATCTCTCACTCTACTGTATGAAACCTATTATCCTCGCCTCTACCTCTCCTCGCCGTCGTGAAATCCTTACTGAAGCAGGGATTGACTTCCAGACGGTAGCATCTCCTGCGGAGGAGCTGCATGATACGAGTATGCCCTTGCACTTACTTTGTGAGGCTAATGCCGGGCTGAAGGCGCAGGCCGTCGCAGAGATGCACCCTGAGGCCATTGTTATCGGCGCGGATACCTTGGTATATATCGATGAAACACCACTGGGTAAGCCTAAGACTGAGGAGGAGGCAGTGGCAACGCTTCGCAGACTCTCAGGACGAACCAATAAGGTATGCACAGGAGTTTGTATCGCTGAGGGGGAGAGTGTGGAGTTATTTCATGCGATTACTGAGGTGACGTTTAGGGAGCTCAGTGATGAGGTGATTAGCCAATACATGTCTATGGTCGATGTGATGGATAAGGCTGGCTCATATGCCGTGCAGGAGCATGGCGAGCTCATTATTGAGCAGGTGAGTGGGGACTACCATAATGTTGTAGGTCTTCCACTTGCGATGCTTCTTGAGAAACTGAGAGCTACTGGGCTGGTGTAGGCTGGAGGAGTGGTGCGCTACGATCGCCTATTTTTGCAACTTTTGTGCATTTGACGGTTTTTTATTGTTGTGTATAATTACCTATCAACTCAACTGCAATTTATTGCTTAAGCCTGTTACATCTATGAAGTTTTTCTGTTATATCGCCCTTGCTCTTTCTCCTCTATCTGGCTTCCACGCCTCTGCGCAGTCGCAGCTCGTCCATGATGACGATTTGCTTAATGCGAAGGTCTATCAGTTAGAAAACGGGCTCACTGTCTACCTTACTGAAAATAATCTAAGCCCAAGATTCTACGCAGAGATCGCTGTGCGTTGTGGTAGCTATCACGATCCAGCGGATGCTACGGGTCTTGCCCATTATCTTGAGCATCTGATGTTTAAGGGGAGCAAAAAGATCGGCACGACGAACTTCGAAGAGGAGAGTAAAGTGCTTAGTAAGATCACCGAGCTTTTTGAGCAGCACAAAGCAGAAGATGATGCTCAAAAGCGTAAGGAGATCTATGCTAAGATCAATGCTACTTCTCAAGAAGCCGCTAAGTTCGCCATCGCCAATGAGATGGATAAGCTCTATAAGTCCCTGGGTGGTTCTAATATTAATGCGCACACGTCTTTCGACGAGACTGTCTATAAGGTAAACCTGCCATCAAACCGCCTTCGTCAGTGGGCGATGATCGAGTCGGAGCGTTTTAGTAATCCTATATTTCGTCTCTTTCACACTGAGTTAGAAACTGTTTACGAGGAGAAGAATCGATCTAACGATAAGGGTAACAACCTCGTCTTTAATGCTGCGATGAAGGGACTCTACCCTGATCATCGCTACGGTAATACCATCCTAGGGGCAGAAGAGCATCTCAAAAACCCTTCAATCTCTCAGCTTTACAGTCATTACGCGAAGTATTATGTGCCTGAGAATATGGCCATCATTATCAGTGGTGATATTGATACGCAAACAACACTGAAGGTCATTGAAGATGCATTCGGCAAGCTGGCACCTTCAGCGACTCCATTAGAACCAATCGAGGAGAAGTTAGCATCAGCACCTAGCGAAATTAAGCACATCGAACTTCCCTTCCAAGGTGAAGAGTCAGTTTCCATGGCGTTTAAAACAGTGCCTAATGGTCATGAAGATATGCCAGCACTGCAGATGCTCGATATGCTTTTGGACAATAGCGTGGTTGGTTTACTCGAGGTGAACCTCATCCAAGGCAAAAAAGTAAGAAACGCTGGAAGCTGGCCATTATTCCTTAATCAAGGAGGTAGCCAACATTTCTATGTCTACCCTAGAGCTGGTCAATCACTAGATGAGCTAGAAGGTCTTATCCTTTCACAAATTGAGCTTCTTAAAAAAGGGGAGTTTGAGGAGTCGATGCTTGAGCCAATTCGGTTTGATCTATTAAAAAGTGACGAGCTTTCCTTCGAGACCAACGCAGGGCGTGTAGCGGCATTGAGAGATTCGTTCCTAGAACTTCAGCCATGGAGTGAGGCTGTCCAAAAGCACGCACGCTTCGCCAGTGTCACTAAAGAGGACATCGTAAGAGTCGCTAAGAAATACTTCAATCATCCCTACGTGACAGTTCATCGCGTCAAGGGGGACCCGGTCATTAGCCAGATTGATAAGCCTCAGATCGACCCTATTGAGATGAATCCTGTTGATCAGAGCCCTTATTCTGATGAGCTAACAAGTCTCGAGGTGAATGCGATAGCGCCAGTCTTTATCGAAGAGAATGCGCAGTATATTAAGTCGACCCTAGCCAATGGCATGGAGTTCATTACGACTAAAAATCCGATCAATAATATCTTCAACCTGACGTGGCATTTCCCCGTGGGGACATTCACTGTGAAAGAACTCAGCACAGCCATCTCTGTGCTAGAAAGCTCTGGCACGGATAAGCTTAGCCCTATCGAGCTCAAAAACCTATGGTATAAGCTCGGGTCAAGCGCCTCGTTTAATACGCAGGAGAGGTCTACTTCGGTCACACTTACTGGCCCAGAGCATTCTTATGATGAGTCGGTGAAGCTCTTCTATGAGTGGGTCAAGCATTTCTCCTTCGATCAAAGCACGCTGCAAAAAATCATCGAGGACACCAAGCAGTCGAAAGCTGACAGCCGAAGCAACCCTAATAGCATAGTGCATGCGATGGCGAGATTCCGTAGATATGGTGACCAGTCAGTCTATCGCTTAGCCCTCTCAGATGCAGATTTGGATAAGCTTACTGAGGTGGATATGAAGCGCACTATTGATTCTTTATTTACCACCCCTCACACCATCGCCTACACAGGTAAGAAGTCAGCTGCAATCTGGCAGGATTCGCTCACTATTGCATCTGATCTTACTAAGGCCAAGGAGGAGACTCCTAGAGCGATCACAGAGGTGACTGATCCTGTGAGTATCTATTTCCTTCATAGAGAAATGTCTCAGGCGCAGGTATGGATCGAGTCTATCCCTGGGGAGTGGGATGAATCTGACCGAGCTGAAGCGACTCTCTTCAACGGTTACTTCTCTGGTGGAATGTCGAGTATTGTCTTCCAAGAGCTTCGCGAGGCGAGAGGCTTAGCATACTCTGCTAATGCCTTTGTCAGCACGCCAAGAAGGAAGAATGGTTCGTTTGTCACCGTTGGCACCATTGGCTGCCAAGCCGATAAAGCGGTCGAGGCGATTAACACCTTTAACGAGCTCTTCGAGCAAATCCCAGATAACCAAGAGAGATTTGACCGTAGTAAGAGCTCATTGGTTCAAAAGGCAGATGCTAACCGTATTCCCTTCAGGTCGATTGCCTCTACGTTGATGGATTGGAAGCGCATGGGTGTTGAGGGAAATATGAACAAGATTTCACTTGAGCAGATTCAAGGGACTTCACTTGAGGATGTGCAGAAATTCCATACTGATCATATCAAAGGAAAGCCTAAGCGTATTTCGATCGTTGGTGATAGAAATAAAGTCGATCTTGATGCACTGCGTAAACTAGGGACGCTCAAGGAGGTCACAGCAGAGGATATATTTACGCTGTAGAGTAGGAGTTGATTGCTAGCCCCTAATTACTTTTTTAACCATGCGAGAAACTCACGGTTTCCGTCGGTGCCAGTAATGGGGGAGTCAATGCAGTCTATCCACGTGTAGCCTAGCTCGTTGGTCACGAAGTCGTGGATCTTATCGACCGCGCGCTGATGCATCTCAGGCTCTCGGACAATGCCTCCTTTGCCGATGTCTTCGCGATTGAGTTCGAACTGCGGCTTGATCAGGCAGACGATTTGTCCGTCGTCTTTAAGAGTGGAGAACATCGGGGGGAGTATCTTCGTAAGGGAGATGAAGGAGACGTCTGTGACAGCTAAATCAATAGGCTCTCCGATGTCTTCAGGTGTCATGTGGCGAGCATTAAACTGCTCTTTAACGATTACTCTCGGGTCACTGCGAAGTTTCCACACGAGCTGATTAGTGCCGACGTCGACTGCGTGCACACGGACTGCTCCTCGCTGTAGCATACAGTCTGTAAAACCACCTGTAGATGATCCTACGTCAAGGCAGGTCATCCCGGTGACGTCGATGCCGAAGGTTTCTAGTGCGCCTTCTATTTTAAACCCGCCGCGACCTACGAATTTCTGCTTAGTCTTTACCGTGAGCACGGTGGCGGAGTCGAACTTGGTGCTCGGCTTTGCTACTACTGTGGTGCCATGCATGACTTCACCTGCGAGGATGAGTCGCTTGGCCTGCTCGCGTGACTGACATAGCCCTAGTGAGAAGAGGATGGCGTCGGCGCGTTCTTTAGCAGGCATGGTGAGGTGTGGGAGTGAGCGTGGAGTGTGAGAAAGGGGGGGGAAGAAAAAACGGCACCTCGACAAGGAGTGTCAGGGTGCCGCTGTAATTGAAAATAACTAATTATGCGAGTGAGGCAGGTGCCGTAGCTGGGCATGTCTCAGCTGCGTAGTCGACGCCGTCGAGTCCGAAGCCGAAGAGCTTAAGAAATTCCTCTTGGTAGCCTTCGAAGTCAGCAAGCTCACCGAAGTTTTCATTGGAAACCTTCTCCCATGAAGCCTGCACAGCAGTTTGGATGTCTTCGCGCATTTCCCAGTCATCGAGGCGGATACGTCCAGCTTCGTCGAGCTTTGCGTCTTCTGAGTAGAGGCGGTCTGAGAATAGACGCTCAATCTGCTCAATACACCCTTCGTGGATGCCCTTAGCTTTCATCTCTTTGTAGAGAATAGAAATGTAGAGTGGCACGACGGGAATCGCTGAGGACGCCTGTGTGACGAGAGCTTTATTGACGGAAACGTAGGCTGAGCCACCGAGCGCGTCGCTTAGCTTAGCATCGAGCTTAGCACAGGACTTTTCGACGTCTTTCTTCGCCTGACCGATAGTGCCATCTGTGTAGATAGGCCATGTGAGCTCAGGCCCAATGTAGGAGTATGCGACGGTCTTTACACCCTCTGCAAGTGCACCTGCGTCAGCTAGTGCATTGATCCACATTTCCCAGTCTTCACCACCCATGACTTTGATGGTGTTTTCTACTTCATCTTCGCTGGCAGCACCGATGGTTACTTCCTGCACTTCACCTTTATCGGTGTTGAGCGTTTTATTAGTGTAGTCACCGTCAGTGGTCTTGAGCACTGATTTGTAAACTTCACCTGTATTTGGGTCTGTTCGTCTTGGTGATGCGAGTGAGTAGACGACGAGGTCGACTTTGCCACCCATTTCATTTTTGATGATTTCAAGTGCCTGTGCTTTGAGCTCATTGGAGAATGCGTCTCCATTGAGTGACTTAGCGAAGAGGCCTTCAGCTGTGGCTGCTTTTTCGAATGCTGCTGAGTTATACCATCCAGCTGAGCCAGATTTTTTCTCAGTGCCTGGCTTTTCGAAGAAGATACCGAGTGTGTTTGCTCCAGATCCGAATGCTGGCACGATGCGTGAGGCGAGGCCGTATCCAGCTGATGCTCCGATAACGAGGACGTTCTTCGGGCCGTTTTCGATTTGTGGCTTAGACTTTACGTAGTTGATCTGCTCTTGCACGTTAGCAGCGCAGCCGTCTGGGTGAGATGTGGTGCAGATGAAGCCACGGATTTTAGGAGAAATAATCATAAGTTAAAATAGTTGTTGAGAACGATGTTTGAAATTGTTGCTGGTTTTTGAACAGATTTTTTCTAATTGAACAGATTTTTTTTAGTGGGTGACTCGATCATCTGTGAAATCAGCTCTAAATGAGCCTTTATTTCGCCGCGTCATGTTGTGAATCAAGCGACCGTTCCTAAAGTATATCCGAGCATGTCGCCTCAAAGATTGCGTCATCGAGGACAGGTGACATGGAGTCAGTGCTGTATTCGGGGATGTCTATCCAGCTACGACAGCCCGCGTAGGATTGATTATAGCTGAGTGCGAGTGGCTCAGCTAGGCGGTAGACTCTCACGAGTGCGACGTGAATACTTCCTGTAGGCATGTTTTTGCCCTGCCAGTGGAATCTCTCAGAGAGAGTCTGCTCACTGTAAATGTGGTGAGCAGAGAGTTTCTTAACGTCTGCCCAGCTAGTGAGTGTCTTTGCCCACTGGGCGAGAGCTACGTGAGTAATCGTGATGATGTCGCCATCCTGCCAGCTGGGCTTGGCTATAGATTGCTCTGCGGTGAGGTTTTCAGTGACGTGCTCGGCCTTGGCGTGGAATCGCGTGGGCATGAGGGCGAAGGTGTCGTGCTTAAAGGAAAAGCCTTCACGGCCTTCATGGATGCCTCCTTTGCGGAAGATCAGCTGCTGCTTACCGCTAGCGAGTGCGTCGCATACGATTGCCCATTCCTTGAAGGCGGTGGTGTGTGTCGTCATGTTGTGAGGTGGTCAAAAAAATAGCCCGCCACAAGATGTGAGAGGCTATTGGATGAGAATGTTATGGGCTCTATTATTTCGAGTAATGCCTATGGCACGGGAACCTTCACTAAGATCTTATCAATAATACGATCTGTCGTGATGTCTTCGGCTTCGGCTTCGTAGCTCGGTAGGATACGGTGGCGTAGTATGTCGTGGGCTAAGTCCTTCACGTCCTGAGGTGTGACATAGGCGCGTCCTGCCATGAATGCCTTCGCACGGGCAGCGAGGGCGAGATTAATGGTCGCACGAGGTGATGCACCGACGCGGATGAGTCTTACGAGGCTCTTGTCGATTTCTGCGGGGTTACGCGTAGCGTGGACGAGATTGACAATATACTTTCGCACTGCGGGGTCGATGTAGATCTGATTTACCAGCTCGACGCTCTTTGCCACGGTGTCGAGATCGACTACTGGGGTGGTCTGGTAGGTGGGTGCAGATGTTGCCATGCGGTCGAGGATAATGAGTTCTTCATCGAGAGTTGGGTAGTCGACGGTCACCTTGAAGAGGAATCGGTCGAGCTGTGCTTCTGGTAGCTGATAGGTTCCTTCTTGGTCGATCGGGTTCTGAGTGGCTAATACGAGAAATGGATTAGGCAGCGGGTAGGTGGTGTCGCCAATGGTGACCTGGCGCTCCTGCATGGCTTCGAGGAGGGCTGACTGCACTTTGGCAGGTGAGCGGTTAATCTCATCGGCAAGCACGATGTTACTGAAGATAGGGCCGAGCTTAGGTGAGAAGGTCGACTCTTTAGGATTGTAGATCATCGTTCCGATGAGGTCGGAAGGTAGAAGGTCTGGAGTGAACTGCAGTCTTGAGAAATCGGTGTGAAGGCATCCAGAAAGGGCATTGACGGCCAGTGTTTTAGCAAGTCCAGGGACACCTTCTAGCAGGATGTGAGACTTACAAAGTAGACCTACAATGAGTCGGTCAACGAGGTCGGCTTGGCCAACGAGGACTTTACCCATTTCTTCCTTAATGGTCGGAACCCATTGGCATGAGGCGGTGATTTGTTCTGAAAGTTGTGCTGAAATGTCTTCGTTATTCATATGCTTGATGTAATGGACTGTCTCGACATTTGCCCGTGGTGCAATGTC